>PWME01000020.1 GCA_003559235.1 Mollicutes bacterium
GTTTCGATTGATTGGACAGATATGGAAGACTTAGCCTCCGCACCGATTACGGTAGCGTTCGACTTGGATCCAATAATGATTGATGATGTTATGCCACCATTTATTGATTTATTGATTAATCAATCGCTTGTCTCTATACCTATTGATGATTTTACGGTCGATGGCAATCGCTTAAGCATTACCATTGATGCATCTCATGAACAATACTGGCAGTTTTCAAGCGTGTTGAGACCTGGGGTACACAGCATCGAGGTCCGTGCGGTTGGTGATGGTGAAACGCATAGCACGGGCATGTATTCAGATACCTATTCACTCGCCATCGACACAATTATTGAAGGCGATGTGCTTGATGTTGCGATTTATGATTACTTTATTATAGAAACCATTGAAATTGATGATGAAGTGCGTGAACGCTTTGTGTTTTATGGTGATATGACCTATACATTCCCTGAAGATTATGATTTTGAAATTACTCAGGGCTATCATCGCGCAAGTGCTGAAGGGCGCCGTTTGTTCATGAGTAATGATTTAGGAAGTTTTGAATTCACCTTAACCCGTGATGGTGAAACGATGACATATGATGGTTTGATTGTTGCGAATGTAAGACAGTTTACGGTAGGGTCTCATTATGATACATATTTAGAGCAAACCACCGATACGGACTTTTTGCGCGAAGACACGTTTGCATCCTATCAAGTTGGTCATCGCAATCCATTCGTCGTTGATTTACGCATGTTAGATAACAGTGGCAATCGCATTGCGATTGACGAGATGTTTTTAGAATTTATGTTTTACAAAGGCGACAGTGAAGACCCACTCACAAGCATTGAACGTGACACGTATGTTGAAATGCTTGAAGATAATACCTTCCGTTTCCGTGAAGCCGCTGAAGGTGAGAACTTCACAATCATCGTTAGACCACGTTATCAAGCGCATGAGATGACTGTTAACGATGCGGTTTTCAACGTTACCGTAAACGATGGTCACAATGTCTTTACCAATGCAGAATTACAAGCATTGTTTGGGGACTTAGGTGTTCAAACCATTAACATTCATCGCAACATAGAAGCGGCGTTACAACCCCATCAAATGAACGAAGATGGTTCCCCTTATAACCGTCGTGGAAATCCTGAGACAGGTGCGATTAACGGGAACGTTTATGGGCGCGCACACAGCAATACCTCGGGTGATAATTTGACCATCCACGGAAACTATTTAACCATTGATGGGTCGGATTTACCACATAGCAACCGTGATTCTGGTGCCGGTGTATTAAGGTATTCAGCGGCCTTTGAAGTCATCAATGTACAGATTTCTATGTTCTATTACGAAGTGTATGACGCAAGCCGCTTCAATCCATCGGATGAAGCGTATGTTAATGATAATCATTTCCGTGTCAATAACTTAACGATTTTAGGCAATACACGCACCCCAGCGATTAATTATGGTCAAAGTGCCGAAGAGATCGCCAATCAAGAGGCAGAAATGTCGAAAAACTCTGGCGGTTATAATGGCCTCATGGTGCGCGCAGGGTCAAGTACTTTTGAAAATGTCAGACTTGGTTATACGTTGATTCCATTCTTTAATACCGCGTATGGATATGATAGCGATGCAACAACCGATGGAACGTTTATGACCCTTAATTATGCGCACGCTTATAACACATGGGCGAACTCGTTATATGGCAGTGGCGCAACTGGCTTTAAGGTAAACAATTCCTTTATTGGTCAATCTGGTGGTGCCGCGATTCATTCTGATGATAATAAAGTAGAAGATGGTGTCTTTACACCAAGTGTTATCATCGATGGGGCAACCGTCATTGATAACTGGGTTTCTGGTGATGAAGCGTGGTTCCGTGCGTTTGGTATGAACATTACGGCATTAACCTTTAAGAGCCAAATCGAAAGCACATTAAATGAAACCGTTGGTCAATCGATTATTGATGTTCGCACCGATCCGATTACGGGACTACCGACAGAGATGTTTAACTTTGTGATGCTTACAGAGCCGAAAAGCGGTGCAGTTGATGATCAAGATTATCCAACAACAGGGTCAGAAATTGTTTTATCTATCGAAGATCACATTCGCACAACATCCATTCACCGCCCATTTGATTTCTTAAGTAATCCTACAGATCCTCGCGTTGTTAATGGGGAGTTCTTGTTTGCGGTTGGTCATCTATCTGATACGATGGCATTCGGTGCATTTGTGCAAGATGCAATGATGAACTATGGTTTGTCCCAACAAGAGGCTGCGATGCTTGGGTATATTGCTGGTTTTTATAATCTTACATTAGAACAAGCACTGCAAGTTGCAGGCGCTATGGATGCGCATGGATTGACCCCAGCCGAAGCGGTAGAGGCCGTGGTAGGAGAAGGGCATTTACGACCGCAGTATGTAGAAGTACTAACAACGATTCCGATTTTTGATCACGGATTCTCTAGTGTATTGGTTGAACTTCAACCGCTTGAAGATTAATTATGATAAGGCGCTTAGCATAATGTTAAGTGCCTTTTTCCATAATGTTTTGCATCATTAGGGGTAATTCGTTTATAATAAGAAAAGCAAAATAAAAGAAGGATGATGATTATGCCGTGGTCACTTATAGGATTGGTAGTTAGTATGTTAATTATTGGTGCACTGGCTAGGGTTCTTGATGTTACGCGCCGTCAAACCATCAAACGGGGCTCTCGTATAGAGGATGAACCCTTGCGATATCGCTCACAAGAGACAGAAGACAATGCTTGGCTTGATAATGTTCGGGCTTCAAATAACACAAGAGAATCATCAGGCCCGACTCGTGCCGACGATCTTAGGTCTAAGACTCGCAAGCCAAAGGCAAAACAAGAAGACTATGATGACTTTTTCGAAACGGATGAAGATTTCTTTGAAACCGATGACGCATTTGCGGAATTTGATGATTTGTTTAAAGATGATTAGGCGCTTTGGCGCCTTTTTTAAGAAAGTTGCCATATTAGCGTTGATAGGTTACAATGGATATGACAATGTGTCATTACATTGATAGGTAAGGTGTGGTTGTATGCAAAAACAAGACCGCTTATACAAACTGTTTGTGCAATTACTGAATGAAGAACTCATTTCAGCCACTGGGTGTACAGAACCCATTGCGATCGCGCTCTGTGCTGCCGAAGCGAGGGCTTTACTTGACGATATGCCAACCTCAATTGAGGCGCGCGTTTCTGCAAGTATTATTAAGAACGCAAAAAGTGTTGTGGTGCCGAACACAGAAAATTTAAAAGGGATACCCGCTGCGGTGGCCGCTGGTGTGGTTGTTGGGAAGCCTTTAAAACAACTTGATGTCATAGCAGAAGTAACGCCCGAAGAAAGCAAAGCCATTCGTACATTTATGGAAGCAGTGCCTATTCGCGTTATTCAAAGTGATTCTCCCTACTTGTTTGATGTTATACTTATCGTGAAGAAAAATAATGATAAGGTTGTTGTTCGAATGATTAATCATCATACCAATATCGTGCATAAAGAAAAAAATGGTCAGATTATTTTTTCAAAAACATTGGACCAAAGCGCACGCAACGTCGATACAACCCATCAATTTACCGTGCAAGACATCGTGACGTTTGCCAACCATGTTGATTTGGATGATGTAAAAAAACCTCTTGAAAAGCAAATAAAAGACAATTCGGCGATTGCTTTAGAAGGGTTGAAAGGCAATTATGGCGCCAATGTCGGCTCAGTCTTATTAAAAAGCTTTCCTAATGATGTTTTTTTACGGGCAAAGGCGATGGCCGCTGCAGCGTCAGATGCGCGGATGAGTGGTTCACAACTTCCTGTGACGATTGTATCAGGTAGTGGCAATCAAGGCATTACCGCATCTTTACCGGTTGTGGAGTATGCAGTGTCCATCAAAGCTTCACATGAGAAACTTTTACGGGCTTTGGTCGTCTCTAACTTGGTCACGTTACACCAAAAAACTGGCATCGGAAGATTGTCTGCTTATTGTGGCGCAGTCTTTGCTGGTGCGGGCGCTGGGGCAGGCATTACGTATTTAGATGGTGGCGATTATAATGCCATTGCGCACACCATTGTAAATGCTTTAGCAATAATTTCGGGCATGATTTGTGATGGTGCCAAACCCTCGTGTGCTGCGAAAATTGCGGCGTCTGTGGATGCGGGCTGTTTAGGCTATGCCATGGCGAAAAACAATCAAGAGTTTTTAGGTGGCGATGGTATTATCGCAAAAGGCATCGAAAATACTCTTTATAATATCAGTCGTTTGGCGCGTGATGGCATGGCAAGTACTGGGGATGAAATCTTGCGTATTATGACAGAAGACGATTTAAAACAAAATTAATAAATTTATGCTTTGAAATAAAGGTCTATTTGCTATAATGGAATAGGCCACCGGGACGTGGCGCAGGTTGGTAGCGCGCTTGCATGGGGTGCAAGAGGTCGCAGGTTCAAATCCTGTCGTCCCGACCATGATTGTTTCCGCTCTTTTGTGAGCGGTTTTTTTGTCTTCATTTTTAGACGTGGTATAATATAAATAGATATCATCCGAAAGGGGCGCTGCGTATGCACGCTGACTATATAACAGAAATTGTGTTTTTGTATATATTCATGGTGTTGTCGATATTGCTTTTACAATATCTCATAGAGCTTATATATTATATTGCTCGGCGCATTAAACGACCGGATGAAACCCCGCGTTCTACGAAGCCTTATGCTTAATAAAAGTACCGCGTTCATGGTGATGCATTGACATCATCATGGCGGTGCTTTTTTTATGGCGGGGTTTCATGCTGTGTGCTTTTAGTGTATAATCGTTTTGGCACAAGCTTACAAGGTGGTGAACGCAATGGGTGTCGTACACGTGAAAAATGTTTCGTTTAATTATGGTGAAAACACGTTTTTACATCAAGCCAGTTTACGGTTGTTGCCGGAAGAACATGCTGTGCTCGTTGGACCGAATGGCGCTGGAAAATCTACGCTTTTAAAACTGATTGACGGGTCGCTGCGACCCGATAGTGGTGTGATTGAACGCGATCACGCTAAACGCATTGGGTATTTGGATCAATATATGGATTTGGATACGACGAAAACGGTTAAAGATTACTTGTATGATGTTTACTTGCCGCTTTTTGAAAAAGAAGCACGCATGGAAATGTTATACAGTGAAGCGGCTTTAACGACGGGAGATGCACAAGAAACCTTGTTGCTTAAGGCGGCGAATTTAAGTGATGCATTAATAGAAAATGATTTTTATGCGGTAAAAAGTGAAGTAGGCAAAGTAATCAGTGGTTTAGGGTTATCACTTGATTTATTGGATACAAAAATTGCGCGTCTATCGGGTGGGATGCGCGCAAAAATGATTTTGGCAAAATTACTTTTAGAAGATGTCGATGTTTTATTGCTTGATGAGCCAACAAACTTTTTGGATGTTGAGCACATTGAATGGCTCGGTAAGTTTTTACAAAACTATCAGGGCGCTTTTTTGGTGGTCAGTCACCACGAAGCCTTTTTGAAAACCATCGCTCAAACAGTGTTTGCTTTAGAACACAATAAAGTTGTGCGTTATAAAGGTGATTATTCGCGCTATTTAAGCATGCGTTCTTTACAAGCCAAACAGCATGAAAAGGCGTATGAATCCCAGCAAAAATTTATTCATCGAACGCAAACCTTTATTGAAAAAAATATTACAAGGGCGAAAACGAGTAAACGTGCAAAAAGTCGCCGCAAAATGTTGGAAAAATTGCCGCGTATTGAAAAGCCAAGGCAAGCGACTAACTATACCTTTCATTTTCCTTTTGGCCGGAGCACAGGAAAAGAAGTGTTGGTGCTTAAAGCCTTAGAAATTGGGTACAATGATGTATTGGTTGAACCAATCTCTTTGGTGATTCGCAAAGAAGAAAAAGTGGTTTTAACCGGTGCCAACGGCATTGGTAAATCAACCTTAGTTAAAACGATTAATGGATTGGTTGAACCACTGGGTGGGTCATACGAATGGATAGATACGGCAGACATTGGGTATTTGGAACAAGATAGTACGTTACATAAAGCGATGACCCCGTTTGAAATTATTCATGATGCGTACCCGCAGTTTACCCGCAAAGATGTGATGGCATTGCTTGGTGCACATGGGATTGATTATGACAAAGCGCATCGTGCGGTTAACACTTTATCAGGCGGTGAAAAGACGAAAGTACGACTCGCGCTTTTAAAACATCAAAAAAGCAATGTGCTCATTTTAGATGAACCGACCAATCATTTAGATGTCAATGCGAAAGAAGCACTAAAAGATGCGTTAGAGGCTTATCAAGGGACACTCATTCTTGTCTCGCATGAAACAGCATTTTATAAGTCTATATGCGATTATGAGATTGCGCTATATCCAGATTAATCATAATAAGGTGATTTGTTTGCATGAATGCGGATGGCGGTGTATAATTAAAGTGAACAAGAAAGGATGGTCGGTCATGGCGAAACGCGGACATTCGAAAAAGCGTAAAAATAATCAAACTGATCGCGCACTCTTCGACGAACGCATAACGCCGCAAGAACGTGAACGTTTTGATGCCTTTCACATGATGATGAGAGAAAGCTTTCAGCGGGCAACGGTGATTAACGATATGCGTACACCGTTTGATTATTTGGCATCTGATTTACGCAAAAACCGCATCCGTTAATAATTGTCATAAGAAAGGCGTCTCTCGCGAGGCGCCTTTTTTTTTGTCGTTTATATGACGAAGTCACCGTTTTCAAAAACGACAATTTTTGTGCCGTCTTTTTTCGTGCCAACCACTTTTAAATCGGCACTACCAAACATGAAATCTGAATGCGCCA
>PWME01000073.1 GCA_003559235.1 Mollicutes bacterium
CTCAGAGTGGATAGAACGTGATGCATGTGGTGAAATACGGTTCCAAAGGTTTTTGGATTACTTGACGATTAGAGATGACATCCAAATGATTGTCTTGTATACCGAATGCACCCAGAGTATTTATGTCAAACGCGCTGAAGCCATGATCGCGTCTCGGTTAAGAATTCGTACCATCAAGATCAAACACCCTGAAGCCGAAGCTTTTTTGCAAAAAGTGGTGGATATCGTAGGAAAGCTGAGCTTAACCATAGATGAAGATGCACAAAAGGTCTTGCTGGAAACGATTCGTAAAGCCATGCGTAAAAGGGGGTTCAACGGGTTGTTTACGATAAAAGCGTTGGCGAAAGAAATCATTTATGAAACATACCGAAGACCCCGTTGTGAATCAAGCACCATAGGCGTTGAAGATATCACGGATTTTACCCCGAATGGTCGTTGGGTCGATCAACTTGCCAGTCATTTGAAGGAGGGATAACATGTTGGACTACAAAAGGAAAATCGTGCGTATGGATGAAGACGACCATCGTTATGACATGTATTTACCCAAGATGGTCACGGGTTCAAGATGGGCGCATTCGCTGGAAGTCATGTCCGGATTGAAAAAGATCGTGCTCGGAGAAAGCGATACGCAGACGGCCGGATTGCCGATCATCAGTGATGGCAAAACCGTTTATGTGGACGATTTAGACAATCACTCGCTCATTTTCGGAACAACCGGTTCAAAAAAGACGCGTCTTTTCGGAATGCCGCTCATCAATCTTTTGGGATACGCTTCAGAGTCGATGATCATTTCAGACCCCAAAGGGGAACTGGTAGAAAAAACGTCGGGGTATTTGAGCAGTGAAGGGTATGACATCAAAGTGTTGAATTTCCGCGACCCGGGGCTAAGCAACATGATGTGGAACCCGCTCGCCATCCCTTATCGGTTTTATAAAGACGGAAACCACGATAAAGCGACCGATATGGTGAATGATTTTGTCCAAACGTTGAAAGGGACTGTCGCCTCTTCACAAGACCCTTACTGGGAACTCACGGCATCGAACTTTATCCTCGGTATCATCCTTTTGCTTTTTGAAATTGCGGATGACATTCGTCAAGTCAACATGAAAAGCGTTGTTTTGATGGCATCGTACGCCCATGAATCACAAGACTTGGAGTTGTCTGATTTGGCTAAGTTCATGACAGCGTTGCCAAGGCATTCCTTAGCGGCGATCAAAACACTCTCAACGTTACTCAATGCGGAAAACACGAAAAAATCCATTCTTGGAACGGTCGATACGATGTTGTCGCCCTTTGTAAACTCGGAAAAACTCACAACCCTTTTGTCAGAGTCCACCTTTGATGTTGAGCGACTCGGTCTTGAAAAAGTGGCGTTGTACTTAATCATTCCTGATGAAAAAACCACCTTGCACTTTTTAGCCAGTGCGTTTATAAAACAGTCGTATGAACTGTTGGTAGACCAAGCGGGTCTTCATGAAGACAGAATGTTGAAAAGGCGTGTAAACTTCGTGCTGGATGAGTTTGCCAATATGCCGAGAATTACCGACATGCCATCCATTATAACTGCGGCCCGTAGCCGGAACATGCGTTTTTACCTTATCGTGCAAAGCGAACGACAGTTGTTCAACATTTACCATGAAGAAGCACAAACCATAAAAGGAAACTGTACCAACTGGGTGTTTTTAACATCGCGGGAATATGCATTGCTTACAGAGATTGAACAATTGTGTGGGAAACGCAACGTATTCAATAATGAAGAACCTCTCGTTTCGGTGACCCAACTTCAAATGTTCGATAAGCAAAAAGGGCAAGCGCTCATCCTACAAGCAAGAAACTATCCGTATGTATCCTATTTAGCGGATATCGATGATTATGCCTTCTTTAAAGGCCATGAGCCTGTTAAGATCACCGAACAGACCCTTCCGACCATTCGCTTTTTCGATTTTCAAAAGTTTTATGAACGCTACGAAAAAGGTGCGATTTCCATTGATCAGTTTTTTCAACACGAAACAGGAAAGCCCGTGGAAAGCAAGCATGATGACGACGACGTTGTAGAAGATGATGACGACTATTCGTTTTTGTTTGAAGACTGATTAAACAGGGAGGTCCACCATGCAAGCTTATCAACTAAAGCTCGTACGAGCTACGGATGATAAATCGGCATCGAAGATGCTTTCATCCTTTCAAATACCCGCCTTTCTACCTGAATCTTTGTTCGAAGGCTACGTGCCGTTACTACAGTTAGATATCGAAGCATTGCCAGAGCATCCCTTTCCGATGAAAGACGGCTTGATACAGTTTTTTGTCAAAGATGAATACAGTGAAGAAGTCCTGATCGTCGTCGTACCGAAAACGATTGAGACCAAAACACTCAAGCACGCGTCACCCGGGTTTGACATTTTGATCGGACCGGATGAAAAACGGGAAGGCATGCGCATGTTTGGCAAACCTTACGAACTGAACCTAGAAGTGCATCCCGACCATATCATGTTGCTTCAATATGATCCCTATGAAAGCGACGAGTTAGACTTTTTACAAACCGTTGACGGGTTTTTCTATGTGATGATTTCGAAAGAGGACCTTGAAGCGGGTAAGTTTGAAAATGCCTATACGATCTTGGACCGCACGTAAAGAAAGAGGGGATGGTCATGCAATCCTACGAAGAGGCCTTGTTAGACGCAGTTGATGAAGAACATCCTCAGAAGATACAGTCGCTGTTGAGACACGCTGAACGGGTTCACCTTAAAGAAGCCGATCCGGAGTACTATTGTGACTTAATGACTTCCGCCATCAAGGTGCTTGAAGATGCCGAGGTAGACGCTGAAACCCTTATTGAATATTATGAGTTGGCCTTGTCGGTTTTTGACGATTATGCTTTTGCAGAGCATCTTATTGGTACATATATCGAGTATCTTCATGATCAAAAAGCGTTACGAACGTTGCATAAGAGACTGGATTACTATATTAAGCACGTTGAACCCCATAGTCGCGTCTATTACGCCTTTCATCGATTGAAAGGGTACTATTTGTATGTACACGACCACTATAAAAAAGCCATTAAGATTTTAGAAGTCGCTTTAGACGGCTACAAGCATTTGGCTGAAAATTCTAAACAAGACTTGCGACCAGAAATATTCAGAGCCTATTATTACATCGGTGATTCTTATCACTATCTAGAAGCGTATAAAGCGTCGCTGCGTTACTTGCATGAAGCCTATACTTTAGGCAAGAAACTCATGAAAGAGGATGATGACAACCGCTATCATTTTCTCATGTTGATTTGCACCGTATTTTGTAATCTACGTGAATTGAACCACCCGTCAGAATTGAAGACATGGTATGAGAAACACCAGGAAATATTTGAAAGTGCCGTGAAAGATGAACCTGAAAGATACGCGTTCTTTTGGATAAACATGATGTATGATTATGCCAACATCGTGCAAGAAGACCGACCAGACGAAGCCTTGGAATTGTATCACCGTCGTCTTGAACTACTGAAGGGTTCATCTGAAGAGCACGGCGAACTGTTTCAGCATAAATTATCTCTGACATTCGATAAAATCGCGCGCATTTATGAAAAGCAAAATCGCATACAAGACGCCTTCGATTATTATAAGAAAAGCCTTGAAGCGTTAGAAACATGTGATGAGCTTCTAGCTTTAGAGAGTGGTTTACATGATAGAATCTATGAACTCGGTGATCGTATTGGCGATTATGAATCCGCCCTCGTCGCGATGGAAGCATTGCGAAAACACACTGAACAGTTCAGCGGTTCATCAGATGCATACAAAGTAAAGCAAAGCGACGCAGCGCATCGGTGTTCGCGAGCACTTACCGCCTTGAACCGAAACGCTGAAGCCGTTTCGATGTTGCATGCAGCCATCCTTACCCTTTTGAAGGTCCATCATAAAGCGGGTGGCTTTGACGAAAAACTTTTGGGGTTGTTTGATGATTATGTCAAAGCATTGAATACAAGCGATGTTGATGAAGATTCTGCGGGCATGTATAAGGTCACGCTAAGATTCTTTAGTCGCCTGTATGAAGCAAAGCCGGATATCTATGGGCGTCGATTCATAGATTTTCTCATGAGTTATGCAAATTTTCTCGCTAAAACTCGCAAGCACAAAGACGCAAGCAAACTTGGAAACAAGGCACTGAACATGATGGAAAAAACCTTTAGGGACGACCCCCGAAAACACCGCCAAGCGATGTTTGACCTGATGGAGCAATATGCTTCTATATTCAAGCCCGCATCAGACAATGAGATGTTGAAAATACAACATCGGAAAATTCAATTGTATGAAATTCTATTGGCGGTTGACACAAGTAGTGCATCGACATACATCGATTTGATCATCGATTCCGCACGAAGACTATACCGAAAAGGTGCATATGAAGTGAGCCATCGATATCTTGACCGGTTCAAAGAGGACATCATACGGCTTATGACGTCCTTCGAACAGCTCGAGTGGCTACGACTCAAGTTGCTTACGGGCATGCATTTTGAAGATGAAAAAGCGACCTTCCAACGTGCCAAGGCATTCTTCGATTTTTTTGACAGCCTTAATAAACCGCCGAAAGCTATCATTTTATGCGTTCAAGAAGGCATCGTCCCCTTGAAGAAGCATGTCCCGAACCTTCCGGGTGAACTCAACGATTGGATCGCCCGTTTTTCGAAACGCTACCGTCGTGTTGTTTCATAAGGGTGTTCACATCGAAGCATCGTGATATCATCATGTTGTTAAAAAGAGAAGTTCATGGTTTTTAGTCGTTGATACAAAGGCGTTCATCTTAGCAAGTCGCAGTATTGAAGGAGACGCATATGAAAGAAGCATCGCATGACATGAAAGCCGTTGACGCCAACAAGAAGCAATTGGAAAACGCCTTGGAAGACAACCAGGTGGCGCGTGTGATTGAAGCGGCGAAAGTGTTTTTCAAGATGCGTGATGTCGATGAGTTGCTCCCCATCAAAGAACGGATCGCTTTAAAATCGCGTGTCAATCAATGCTTACACATGCACCATCATCGTGTTGAAGAAGATTATCACTTCGATGAAGTGAAACAGGACCTTGATCGTTTTCAAAGCGATGACACCGATTTTTTGATCAAACATTATGAAATGCTCTACGAACAAAGTAAGCATCGCAATCACTTCATGTTCTCTTATGATATTCTCATGAAATTGATTTTATCTTATCGACGTGCAAAACAAACATCCGCTTTGACATCCGCCTATCAAAGGGTACTGGATTTGATGAAGCGCTTCGAAAGCGATGTGATCAATGCGGCTAAGCGTCTTGATGGCATTGCTTGTGACTTTGTATTCGAGGAGGTTCGGCTTCATGCTGATCCTATTGAGCAAAGTACATGGTTCAAAGCCATCGAGCCGGACGTTCACCTGGGCATATATGAAAGCATTGGTCGGCAACGAAGGATGGGATACGTTTACAGTTTTTGGCATGAAAAGCAGACAATCTTGGAAGAGGCTTATGGGATTGATTGGACGAGTCCTCAGTTCTTGAATGATGCAAAGTTTGATTAACCAGACGTCGAGTCGGCGTGTTGATCATGGATTTGAAACACGTTTAGCGCATCAAAACAAGGGGATGCGGACGCGCAATAGGGAGTAGCTTGAAGACAAGCGGTAGGATTTGTGACCATAACCTGTAACAAATACGCGATGTTGCAAGGAGCGATTGGGATGGATTTCCTGCTTTCTTTAGTTTTGAGTTTAATATTCTTGAGTTTCTTAGTGTTGTTGTTCATTGGATTCAATCAATATTTACGGATCGGGAAAATTAAAGTCATCACGCTCTCATTGCTGTTCATCCTTGGTTTCTCTATCTATTTTATAGGTTATTACGACACGTCAAAACCGATCGATTTGGTGACGAAAGCCATGCATTCGACCATCAGCATGGTCACACTCAACAATCGTTTCGATGATATGACCAATCCATTGATCACCGACAGTGTTTTCGTTTTGTCGAGCTTGAGACTCGTCTCGGTACTGACGTTTGCCATTGTCGCACAAACGATTGTGACGACCATTTTTAAGGAAACCAGTGTTTTCTACGGCTTGAAGATGCGTTTAGGCAAAGAGAACATTTACTTCGTTTATGGCTATGAACCAAGCATGGACGACTTCATCAGACGCATGCAAAGCGGTGAAGACAATGTAGCGGATAAACATGATTCAAGGAAGTCCAAAACGGCTCAGAAGGGCTTGAAAGTCATCATCATTGATGATGGAAGTCAAAAGCGCGAAATCATGGAAAAGGGATTCACCTATTTATCTGAAAAACACGCTGCAATCCGGTTTTGGTTCGGCATAAAAACGTTGTATTACTTGTTTTTGCTTGAGAATGAACATACGAACATCAACCATGCTTTTTCACTGTTGGATCGCGTAAAACACAAACATTCCATGAAACTCTACATTGGTTTAAAACAACAAGAGCTGCGCAATGCATTCAGAAAACATCGCGCTAAAGAACGTTGCGAGATTAACTTTACCATGGAATGCGAGCGCACCGTCCGAGATGCGTTTTTACGAGCTCCCATTCAAGAAAACATTGTTTTCAATGAAGATGATGCGCGTTTAGAAGCGCCTTTTAAGGCTTTTATCGGTGGCTTCGGGGCACTCGGGTTAGCGTTCACAAGGCATTTAATCATTCAGGGACAGTTTCCCGGGATGCTACCGCATCTTTATATTCA
>PWME01000200.1 GCA_003559235.1 Mollicutes bacterium
GACTGGTGCAGCAGCTCAACGGCACCCTGGAGTACGACAACAGCGGAGAAGGGCTGGCCGTGATCATCCGTTTTTAGGGGGAACGCGGCGGCTGGCTCGGAACTCAGAGAAACAGCAGGCGCGCGCCGGTGTCCGCGTCGATGCCAAGGCGCTCGTATCCTTTCAGTGTTTGGGCTTTGGGCCAGGCGACCTGGTAGTGTTCCCATGAGCAGGCTGCGGTATCCAGGATGCCGAAAGAGGCCATGCGGGTGCTGTCGCGTGGCTGTCCGATGCTGCCCGGATTGATGACGAATCGATGGCCGGGTTTGACGCGGAGGACACCGATGCGGTCGGGGACAACGCCGGGCATGTGGGTGTGCCCGATCAGGCAGAAGGTCTGGTCGATCTGCGCGAGCACATCGCGGCACAGAGGGGCGGAGTTGAGGTAGGTCCAGCGGTCGGGCTCAATGGGCGAGGCGTGGGCGGCGATCCAGTTGTCCTCCTGCAGGGTGAGCGGGGCCTTGAGCAGGTAGGCGCGGTTTTCGGCGGTGAGATTGTCGCGGGTCCAGGCCAGCAGCGAGTGGTTCGGTTCGCGGAACATGCGCAGCGAGATGCGCTCGACCGCACCGGCATCGTGGTTGCCGAGCACGGTGGGGATTTTGCGCTCCCGGAGGATGTCGATCACCTCGTTGGGATAGGGGCCGTATCCCACCTGGTCACCCAGGCTGATCGCCCGGTCGTACGGGAGGGTGTCGAGCTTGTCGAGGCAGGCCTCGAGGGCGGGCAGGTTGGCGTGGATGTCCGAAAGTACGGCAATGCGCATGGGGTGCGGGTGAGATCAAACTGTTGACGTTCGGCACGATAGGTCGGAGGTCCGGTCGCGCGATAACCCGCAAGATAGCAAATTATGCGTCTTTATTGGAAACAGTATTGCGCGGTGGCTTGGATGTCCGGGATACGCGTGATGCCTGGGATCTCTATGACGATTGCGATGCCTGGGATCTCTATGACGATTGCGATGCCTGGGATAACCGCGATGCCTGCGATGCGTGCGGCGATGCGAAGAGCTGCGGCTCGAGCGTGGCTTCCAGGCGGATTTCCTGCTCGCTGCTGACGGTCACAGACAGGGAACTCGGGGGCTGGATCCCGAATTCGGTGATGTCCAGGATCCATTCGGCCTCAAGCAGGATTCCGTTCTGGCCGATCTGCAGCGTGGCGGGGATCTCAACCTGGTGTGTGACGCCGTTCAGGGTGAACGCACCTGTGGCGGTGACGTGCTGGGGGGCGCCCGAGTAGGGGGCGAAGGCGGGATGGAAGGTGCCCGTGAATTCGGCGAACGGGTGTTTTTCCAGGTTCAGTGCGGCCTGCATGCCGGAGTCGCGGTCGGGGATGCCGGTCGACAGTGTTTTCAGATAGAGGTAGAAATCGAAAGCGCCGGTGCGCAGATCGACCGATCCGCCCAGACGGCGGGAATCACCCGCAAAAACGCCAAGGCAGCCCACCATGTCGGCGGTAAATTCGGCGTAGCCGTTGCGCGTAGTGAAGACATCGCTGCCGGCAAGCCAGGCGGGCAGGACTCCGGCGGAGGAAGCGCTATGCGCAGCGCCGGGGGAAGCGTTGTGCGCGGCGCCGGGGTAGGCATTGTGCGCGGCGCCGGGGTAGGCATTGTGCGCGGCGTTATGGGAAGCGTTTTGGTACGCGCCGTGCGGAGCACTTTGCAAGGCGCTCAGGTTAGGGGCCGGGTCGTTTGCAACTGCATCGGCTCCGCTTCGGGTGGATTGGCCAAAGGCGACCAGCACGATGACGACGAACAGGGCCGCTGCTACAATGATGTTTCTTAGTACGGTGCTTTCGGTTCGCCGGACGGCAAGGGCTATACCCGAGGCAAGCGCGCTGATTGAGGAAGCGCTTTCCGACATGGGGATGTGTTTGGCTGAGGTATTCATGGGATCACGGATTGGGTGGGGAGAGTCTGTTTATTTGTCCTATACGAAGTCGGTGCGGGATGGTTTCAATGTATTCGTTCGGTGCGGGATGGTTTCAGTCATTTTACTTACATACACTCCGTTATACCGGAAAAAGTTACAAAAGGGTGGATGCGGCTGGCAGCCTTGCCAGGTCCCGGAACCTGTCCGCGACCTTATCCGCACTATTGATGATCCGTTGGGTTTCTGGTGGATACGGCAGGTGCCACATCCAACGGTACAGAATCATTTTGCATCCACAGCACAAAATGGTACTTTCTCTGAAGAGGTCTTTTTTTGCTCTGCTCCCGGGAGCACACTGTTTTTTAGTTACTATTTTTACGATCAGGTCGACGCGACCGGTTTTTTCGCATTAACCCGGTCGATCTCAAGAACCATTTGATTCAGGATCCATTTGATTTCAGGTTCGGTTAGTTCCGGTTCCGATCATCATTTTTCTGCGGTGCCCGTAACACACGGGCAAACGCCGCGGCTAACCGGAGGTGGATTGCGTGGCCGGGGAGGACACGTAGTTTCACCTCCGGTTCTTGTTTATCCGGGAAGCCGGGTTTCTGCAATGTAAGAAGAGGGTCTTGTGCAAAAAGCGGGTAGTACTTCAAAGAACGTGTTTCATTCCGGCAGAGGAAGCACCATCGTTTTGGTATTGTTTTGACTCGTTTTACCGGGGCCACACCGGTGCGGGTTCAGCAAATTGCCCTGAGTTATTAGGATGAGGGAATCATCCAGCTGCTGAACCAGAAGAGTGCCTGGTGCTTGGTATATTGGATATGGATATTGAAGAATCCGGTGAGGTGGACCTGCAGATCCGGAGCGTTCCCGGTGAGAAGTTCTATTCATTTCCGGCATCCTATGAAAGCTCATGGAGTTCCGAATTCGAAGAGCAGGTGTCGGGCGGTTTCTTCGACACCAAGCTGGTGCGCATACGGTTACGCGCCGGATGACGCTGGTGAAATAGCACCGGGTGCAGAACCACCGACAGCCGTATCCACCAGAAATAAAATGCATTTTACCTGAGGAAATTGGGACACATCTGAAATAAAATGCATTTTAACTGGGAAAATTGTGACCCACCATAAAAGGCAGAGTTCATTACAAATCTGAAATTCACCAGCAAAAAGTCCAATTAAAAATGATTGAATTCCGTATGGTTTTTTTTTTGATAGTTTTGTAAGTTCAGCAAAATCAGTTCATAGACAGTAAGCTTATCAAAAATGGAGGGAAATCATGCGGAAAACGATACTTGCAGGGTGTTTTGTCCTGGTTGCAGCGGTAATGACAGCGCAAACGGCGCTGGCCCAAATAGTGATCACGCGGAATTCTGTTGAGGATTTTTTCAATTCGGAGTTCAACGTGGTCTCGGCGATGAGTTTTGATGTGGACAAGATCATTGAGCTGCTGGAGATAGAAGGGGCGGACCAGGTCTGGGATTTCACTGATTTGGAAATGGATTTTGGCATGTCGGGTGAAGGCCGTATCCAGACATTCCCCTCTGTGGACGGCACGCTGGGCGAAGAGTTCGAACATTTTGAGCAGGCCAAGCATGTGATCCGCGCTGATATCATCATCAGGGAAACCTATGAGGGCGAGGAGTTCGCATTTACCTTTGCCAATTATGAGTACAGCATCCTTTCTGATGAGGAATACAGGCTTCTGGGGACTGTGCTCACCGAGTTTGTCGATCCGGAATTCCGGGAAATCGAGGGTGTTATCCTGAGGCGGCCCGGGCAGTTGCGGTATCAGTTCCCGGTCACCTACGGGAGTTCCTGGGAATCGGAATACGAGGAGCAATCGATCTTTTTCGGGTTTGACAATTCCTTCGACTACACCGAGGAAGTGGTTGTGGACGGATGGGGAGATCTCGTCACACCTTACGGAACGTTCGAGGTGCTGCGGGTCAGCCGGCTCAAGACCATGAGTTTTGGCTTTGGCACTATTGGCCTGGAGTCGCTTGAGGTGGAATTTGTCAACGAAAGCGGTATGCCGCTGGCTATCATTGATATCGATATCGTATTCGGGACCGACGAGTACGACACGGAATACGCCGAGGCGTCGCTAAGCCTGATCCTCTCGGAAACGTCCGCACCGCAGGACTTGCCTATGGAGCTGCCGGAACGCGCGACACTGCACCAGAACTATCCGAACCCGTTCAACCCGTCGACGCAGATCAGCTACGAACTTGCGGAAGCATCGGTGGTTTCGCTGGATATTTACAGCCTGACGGGTACCAGGGTGCTCTCGGTGATCGACAACAGCTATCAGTCGGCGGGCACTCACACGGTCACGGTGGATGCATCCGGGCTGTCCAGCGGCGTCTACATTTACCAGCTCAGAGCCGGCGGCCAGGTGTTCACACGCCGGATGACGCTGGTGAAATAGGCTGCACCGATCCCCAAAAAAAGTCTGTTTCCGGTCGGCAAACCGTTTTTATTTATTGCGAAAAACCCCATCTTGGAGTATATGTTCCACAGTACATTTTTCAGGGGTCTTAACGCGGCTTCGCATTATGCATCATCTGCTGGTTTTTACGGGAGTAAACAAGGTTGCTCTGCATCCTGATTCAGCAGGTAGGAGAAACCGTGTAGTAACGATGGGGGAAAAGCAATGACCGAAGATTCAGGCCGGCAGGCAGGTTACGTATCCACATCTGACACAATTGCATCGGAACTTGGCACACTTACACCAATTGCAGAGTTTCGCGGTTTGCTCATCTATCGTTTTTCCGGGAATGACTGTCCGGCTGCTCTTTACGAAATAGGACACCTGCGTGAAAAGGGCTTTATGGCCATCGGTGCCGGGACCGGCGCCGAGTGTGATCTGGATGAATATGACACCGGCGAGAATGCCTATTTCCAGCTCGTCGCCTGGGATCCCGATGAAAAAGAGATGGTGGCCGTCTATCGCTATCAGCCGGGCAGCCGCGGATATGGCGAGAGCGGATCCGTCCGGAAACTGCGTACCGCGAATCTGTTTGATTTTTCCGATACATTTCGCGGAGAGCTGATGCCGCGTGCGATCGAACTCGGCCGTTCGGTGGCCAATCCGACCGCCAAAAAGCATCGCTTCGGTTTCTTTGCCATATGGAAAGGACTGGGAGCCCTGTTGCGAATCTACCCCGAAACCCGCTACTTTTTCGGAACGGTTTCGCTTCATACACATATGGACCGTGATGCCGTTCGCTTTATCATCAGCTATCTGCAGAAGCACTATGCCCCGCCGGAGCCCATGCTCCGACCCAAAAAAGAGATTGCCTATCATGCGGGAGAGGATACAACGGAATCTGGATCCCCGGGTATCGTGATGTCTGATATCCCGGAAGTGGTTATGCCGGTTGAACCGGATTTGGCTCCACCTCATGATCCGAATGCAAAGGGACAGGATATCCCGGACGCAGTGGCGTCCGGGGACCCCGATACCCCTGAAAAGCGAATCAAGCACCTCACGGCCCTCATGGAGAAATACGGCGAAACCGTGCCCATGATCCTGAAATCCTACATGAGCCTCACCAACGGTATCTGGTTCGACGGCGCCGTGATCGATCATGATTTCTCGGATGCATGCATCATCAGCCTGATCGTACCGCTGGAAAACATCGACCCCGAATTCCGCAGCAAATTCATGAAGGATCAGGAATTTGGTGACTCCCCGAGTCATCAGTGAATCGGGGAGTCTTTGCTGTACACCTCTTACTTCAGCAGCATGACCTGACGAATCTGCGTGGTATGCCCGGTTTCCAGTCGGACCAGGTACATTCCGCTGGCCAGGCGTGCAGCATCCCACGTGAGTTCGTGTCGCCCGGGATCCATCCGGGTGTCAGCCAGGATGGCGATGCGGCGTCCCAAAGCGTCAAAGACGCTCACCCGGACCGGGCCCGGCTCATGCAGATCGAACGACAGAACCGTGGACGGATTGAACGGATTGGGATAGTTGGGGTGCAGCCTGGTTGTCAGTGGAATGTCCCGGTGCAATTCGCGGCCAGGGTCGGCGTCCACCGGCAGGTCCTGGCGGACCAGCTCCCAGCGTTCGGTATCGGGTTGTAAATCCAGGCCCTCAGGCGTGGACAGCGACGCCCGCTGCAGTCTCAGAACGGGTGCCGTTTCCCAGTCGGTGCGCGCCCGGATGGTCAGCGTGACGAGTTCCGTGGCTGGAACCGCGACCGTAGCACCGGTATGAGCCCACGCCGCTGACCATGGGCTGTTCTGTGTGACGTAATCTGCCCTTACCGTTTTATGATGTTTCCCTTGTACTGTTTCATCCTGATGGATGGAACTCCGGACGATTTCGGGTGTAAGACCGTGATGGAATCGGATCAGACGGTCCTGGGCCTGCCATTCCCTCGCCCAGTCGCCGGGATCAAAGGACACGAGTTCCCACGCATCGGGCGGCAGCTGGTCCAGGGAGAACCGGGTGCTGATGACAAGCAGCGGGACAGTCTGGTCGGACCGCAGCACTACACGCACGGTTTCCTGTGCCGGGAGAACGGGCAGTGTTTTTGTTAATATGGTTTTTGAGGCGATTTTTTGCGTGCCTGACGCTACGGTCTGTCCGAAATTGCGTCCGATGGCCAGCAAGTCACGATATCCGACGCGACCGTCACCGTCCGTGTCGGCATGGGCGGTACTTTCAGGCACCCAGCGGACCACCGGTTGCGGGGCCCAGTTGATCCGTTGCGGGATGCGCTCGGGACCGGTCGACATCCAGTAGAAGGCCAGGTTCAGCACGTCGGCTTCCGTCACTGTCCCCATTCCGC
>PWME01000172.1 GCA_003559235.1 Mollicutes bacterium
AATGTAAGGTTAAAAAAAGATTCAAGTGGATGCATGTTAGCCCTCTTCCTTTTCTATGACATCAGACACTTTACGAATGACATCTTTACGTACAACGCGCGCGGCTTGATTGATTGCGTTAAAAAATCCGTGACTTTTAGAAGCGCCTTGCGCTTTGATCACAACACCTTTTAAACCATAGATCATTGCGCCACCAATTTCTTCAGCGGCCAAACGGTTTTTCAAGCGTTTCAAGTTTCGTACCGAAAACAACAAACCCAGCTTACCAAAAATACCACGCGAAAGCTCTTGTTTAAGCATTGACCCAACACCTTTTGCCGTTCCTTCTAATGTCTTCATAACAATATTGGCAGTGAAACCATCGCTAATTAAAATATCACAAGGGGGGTCTAATACCACTTTTGGCTCAACGTTGCCCGCAAAATTAATCACTTCGTTATTTTGTAATAAGGTATAAACTTCACGATCAAGTTCTCTTCCTTTCCCTTCTTCAGTACCAATGTTTAATAACCCAACCGATGGGTTCGGTATTTCCATAATTTCTTTTGCATAAACGCTCGCAAAATGGGCTTGTTGTACCATGAATTCTGGTTTGATTTCTAAGTTTGCGCCGCAATCAAGCAAAATCGTATTATCGCCTTTAACATTTGGGATTAATGGGGCAATTGCAGTACGTTTCATCGATTTCATCCGACCAAGCAAAATGTGTGCACCCGCAATTAACGCTTGTGTAGCGCCGCTTGATACAACTGCATCGTTTGAGCCATCACGAACGCTTAAAATAGCCATAGCCATTGAACTTTTACGGTTAGAACGGATGGCACGAATCGGATCTTTTTCCCCCATGGCGATGGTCCCTTCACTCTCAACAACCTTAATACGGGTATCGTCTGAGAGGAATTGTTGTATTTTTTCAGGGTCACCATAAAGCGTTACCTCAATATCATCGATACGTTTAATAGCCTCCATTGCACCTTTCACTTGTTGCTGTGGTGCGTAGTCGCCTCCCATGGCATCGACAGCGATTTTAATCATACTAACACCTTCTTTTTTAGATTGTTTCGTAACGTACAGACGCATTTATTATATCATAATTCGTGGTCTGCTAAGTCATCAAGTTCACGCTTTACATCATGAATAAACCTATTGCATGTATCATCGTTAGCATCGTTATTTAGCATTGAGATTGCATCATCTTTCGCTTGCTTTAGAAGTGCAAAATCTTTTTCAAAGTCAACATGATCAAACGTTAGTGATCCGCTTTGCATAACCCCAATTAAATCCCCAAAACCCCGAACTTTTAAATCATACTCACTAAGTAAAAATCCATCGTGTACGGTTTCCATCACTTTAAGGCGTTCGTAGGTTAATGTATCACCTTCATAAATAATCATTGTGCGACTTTTTTGGCCCTTACGACCTACGCGTCCTCGCAGTTGGTGTAATTGCGCATAGCCAAAATGTTCAGCGTGATAAATCATCATTAACGTCGCGTTTGGGGCATCAATACCAACTTCAATCACACTCGTTGCAACTAAAATGTCAATGTTTCCTTGTTTAAAACGTGTTAACACATCGTGTTTTTCGTGCTCTTTCATGCGGCCATGGAGTACATCAACAGACGCATTTTGGTAGCGTTTTTTTATGGCACTGTAAACGGTCATCACACCCGCTTTTGCGGTCGCTTCACTATCGTCAATACGAGGGACAACCACATATATTTGTTCGTGCTTTTCTAAGGTTTCACGCATGGCATTGCGGACGGACAATTTATCGTCTTTTGAAACAACTTTGGTTTCACTTGGTGTTGTACCAAACGGCTTTTCGTCAATGGTAATCGGATCAACATCACCAAATAACGTCATAGCAAACGTTCGCGGAATTGGGGTTGCGCTTAAATAAAGCGTATCCACATGCTCACCCTTTTCAGAGAGCGCTTTGCGCTGACGTACACCAAAACGGTGCTGTTCATCCGTAATGACCAACCCCAAGTTGGCATAGTGTACATGGGTTCCAAAAACCGCATGGGTTCCAATAATGATATCAACCTCATGATGGGCAATCTGTTTCAATACTTGCCGACGCGTGGAAACGTCAGTGGCCCCTGTTAATGTTGTAACACGTAACCCTTGGAGATTGGCAAGCTTAGCAATCGTTTCAGCATGTTGATTTGCAAGAATTGTGGTAGGAGCCATTAAAACTGATTGATAGCCATCGCGTGCACTTAGTGCCATGGCTAAAAATGCGACAACCGTTTTACCACTCCCCGTATCCCCCGAAAGCATTGCATGCATTCGGCGGTTTTTTTGCATGAGCGATACAATCTTTTTTAACGCTTTAAATTGTGCAGTAGTCAGTGAAAATGGCAATGCGTAAGATAAGGAATCAACCGTCTCAGTCGATATATTTTTCGGTAATTTTTTATAGCTATCAACTGCTTGTCGACGCAAAGCGACCTTCATTTGATACCGCAGCAACCCCTCAACCTTCACACGATCTATTGCTCGTTTAAGATCAACGTTTGATGTAGGGGCATGCAAGATTGTATAGAACGCATGAATATTAGGCAATTGATAACGCGCGATGATTGAATTTGGTAAGGTTTCTTTTAATTTCACAGTGTCTAAACATTGCACGGCAAACTTTTGAAACGCTTGATCGCGAACTCCCTCAAGTCCATACAACGGATGAATACCAACCTTAAAACTGCTTGCAAACATGACGCTTTGAGCAACAAGCTCGCGCCGTTTATCATGAACTTTGGCATATAGTACAAGAGACTGATTGGGCTGAATCATTGTCAACAAAAATCGTTGATTGTATGCGACGACTGACCAGTTCTCTAATAAATCATTTTCCACTTTAAACCTAATTAAAGTTAGGCGCGGTCTAATCGTCAAAGGTTTGGCTTTACTCAAAGCGGTAACGCGGATATATTGGTACGATGAATAAGCGGCATCAAACAACTTGATAACACGGTTATCGTACCGTTTTGGTATGCGCTTAAGTAACGTCAAACAATTGGTAATTTCATGTTTCTTTAATGCCTCAATTGTCTTAGGGCCAATCCCTTTAACATCGATTAATTGCATCAGAGCCCTCCTTGATAAAAAAAGGCCGCGCCACAGCGCGACCGGTTATTCCACAGCAATTAAATATGCATACACCGTTTGGTGGCCGTCAATAACTTCTACTTCGATTTCTGGATAAGTATCACGGAAATAGAGTTCTACTTCATCGGATTCTTCATCGTCGACATCTTCACCAACCATGATCGTAACAATTTCTGTTTCATCGTCGATCATCTTTTTTAACAATGCCTTGACAGTATCCTTGCGTTGCTTCTTAGAAACGACGATATCGCCCTCTTCAATGCCAATAAAGTCGTTTTTCTTAACTTTCATGCCATTGATTTCTGTATTGCGGATCGCGTAGGTTACTTCGCCCGTTTTAACGTGCTCGATAAGCTCATGCATTTCAGCAATGGTTTCTTCAAGGTCTTGATTGGCATCAAACATTGTTAAAGAAGCATAGCCTTGCGCAACCGTCTTTGCGGGGATTACAATTACGTTTTTGTCTTCAATATTTTTTGCGGCGTGTTCGGCACTCAAAAAGACATTTTTATTGTTAGGGATAATAATAACATTATCTGCGTTAACCGCATCCACTGCATCAATGAATTCTTCAGTAGCAGGGTTCATCGTTTGACCACCGTCAATGATATAATTTACACCCATTTCACGGAACGTCTCTTTCAACCCTTCACCATTGACAACTGTAATGATGCCATATTTTCTTCTAACATCTGATGCAAAAGATTGTTTTTGGAAACTTTTGCTTGTTTTGGCAAGATCAGGGGTATCATGGTCGTGCCCTGCATGCAATAAGGTCTCAGAATGTTGTAACGTCATGTTTTCAATCTTTAAATTGGCAAACTCACCATATATTTGTCCGATATTCAAAGCGTCACCAGGTTTTTCAGTATGAACGTGCACTTTACACACTTCATCATCAGCAACCACAACAATCGAATCACCCAAACGCCCAAGTTGCTTAACCAATTTTTCTTTATTGAAGCGTTTATTCGGATTTAATTGAATAATGAATTCGGTACAATACCCAAAAACATCCTCTTCGGTTTCATAACTTTTACCTGGTATACGGATTTTCTTTTCTTTTTCAACTTCATACATTTGCCCTTTAAGTGCGGCAACCATACCTTCAATAATAACAATTAAACCAGCACCGCCACTATCAACAACACCGGATTCTTTTAAAACCGGCAATAAATCCGGGGTACGTTCTAACGATTCGCGTGCTTCTTGTAAATAGACTTCCATAATGTCCAAAACATCAGACGAATCTGTAGCCACTGAGGCAGCTTTTTCGACCGCTTCGCGTGCAACAGTCAAGATGGTTCCTTCAACAGGATTAATAACCGCACCATAGGCTTGGTCAACACCAACTTTAAGACCTTCAATTAGTTGAACGGCATTCGCTTTTTCTAAAGACTTAAATGCTTTCGCAAAACCGCTGAACAGTTGAGATAAAATAACGCCGGAATTTCCGCGTGCCCCCATAAGCAGACCACGGGAAAGTGCTTTTCCGACAATTTAAATAGGTTCATTTTTTAATGAATCAATCGAATCAACACCAGACATCATCGTTGATTGCATGTTGCTGCCTGTATCGCCATCGGGCACAGGAAATACGTTAAGATCATTTATCGTTTGACTGTTATTTTTTAAATTAATGCTGCCATTAATGATTAGACGTTTAAGTAAGTTACCATCGACTTCTTTTGTAGGCATATTAAAAACTCCTTCACTCTGCGGGATATCGGGATTGAACAGTGGAACCGCTGAAGCGGATATATGCAGTCTCTTCTCTAATATATTTTGATGCTTAAAAGACTTAACATATTCTATCACAACTTATAGGCAAATGCAACAGATTAGGGGATAAGCGCATTTCAAGTTTTTCTTATAATATTTTCTTGTTTTTTATATCAAATATGATACAATAAACAAGGTTATCCATATAACGTTATTGAATGGAGGCACATCATGGCTAAATCCTGTTATATTACCGGTAAAAAAAATATGACCGGGAACAATCGTTCCTTTTCACTTCATGCAACAAAAAGAAAATGGAAAGCGAACTTGCAAAAGGTGAGAATTGTTGAAGACGGTGAACGTAAAACAGTCTATGTATCTGCGCGCGCCCTGAAGAAGCATAAACTCACCAGAGCGTAACGCATACTGTCGAAAGCCGATGGTATCGGCTTTTTTAATGAAAAATCTTTCATAATCTCTCTCTCTTTTTGAAAAAACACCTTGTCATGGGTGTTTTTTTAATTTATACATCATCGGTTAAAATGACAAGCATTAACCCTTTTGAAAAAGCAACTTTTCCAGACCCTTCATTGGAAATACAACGTGGATCGTCAATATCAAGGGTGTAGTTTTGCATGGTATAACGAAACCCTTCAAGCGTTAACCCGTGAATCGTTTCAAGCGCAAAAAAGGACGCAAATGTAAAAGGATTTTCAATCTTATAGGACCCAGGGTTAAATATCGTCGCCATTGTATGATCGGTTATAAACGTAATATCCGCGAGTTTCATTAATAGCATATTGGCATAGCTATGATCAAAGCGTTCACCAAAACCACCATACACAATAATCTTCTCAGCGTTAAGTCGTAACGCTTCACGAACGGCAAGATAGGTGTCCGTTTCATCTTTTTCAGCGGGATGTTTCTTCATGGTTTTTGCATATTTTTGAAGGGCTTTATGTTCATCATCGCTCACCGAATCAAAATCGCCTAAGGCAAGATCAATAGGGATGTTATGCTTCATGGCGTAAACCGCCCCTTTATCAACCGCAAGAACGATTTCATCCGTCTCTTTTTCATACCAACGATTGATGGTGTAATTCGTTGGGGCGCTAAATATTTTAACGACCATGGCGTAACCTCCTTATGGCATGGCTTCGGTTTGATGCATTGAATATGGATGAACCAGCAACCAGTACCTCAGCCCCCGCATTGATACATTGCAATGCGGTTTTTTCATGAATGCCACCATCCACAGAAATGCGATATGTATGGTTCGCATCTACTTTTTTATTCGCAAGCCACTGAATTTTATCAAGGCTTGCTTCAATGAACGCTTGTCCGCCAAACCCAGGTTCAACACTCATGATTAACACCAAATCAAGTTCACCTAATAATGGTTCTAAGACATCAACTGGTGTTTCAGGTTTAATTGAAATGCCTGCCATAATCCCACGTGCTTTAATATGCTTTAAGACTTTTTGTGGGTTGTTTAGACATTCATAATGCACAGTAATCGCGTCGCTCCCCGCATCAATAAAAGCATCAATAAAACGCATGGGGTCATGAATCATTAAGTGTGTATCGAAAAACTGCTTACTGTGCGGGCGGAGCGCCTTAACAACATTCGGTCCCATCGTTAAATTGGGCACGAAATGGCCATCCATAATATCAATGTGAAGCCAGTCAGCTTCCTTAACTGTATCGATTTCATCCTTTAACCTCGCAAAATCAGCGGCGAGAATTGAGGGTGCAATCTTCATGCAATCACTTCCTTAATATAGTGGCTTTATTGATTTAATGGCTTCATAGATTAATTTATAATTCTCATACCGAACCGATGGAATATCACCGTTTTCAACCGCGGCTTTTA
>PWME01000249.1 GCA_003559235.1 Mollicutes bacterium
GCTGATTGTTTTATCCAATATGGAACACCCGGATATATCCGAAGTGACAACGGCCCTGAGTTTATCGCTCAAGGGTTAAGAATCTGGCTTGATGGACTTGATATTCAAACAACCTTTATTGAACCTGGAAGTCCTTGGGAGAATGGATACTGTGAATCATTCAACGGAAAGATGCGGGATGAGTTCTTAAACTTAGAGCTATTTAGCACGCTTCAAGAAGCACGTGCTTTAACTTACTTATGGATCCATCACTACAATAAAGTAAGACCCCATAGCGCTTTAAATTATCAAGCCCCAGCGCCTGAGAGCATCATGATCAAAAGCACTTAAGACTCTCATTCAAACTGGACCAGTAAATGGGGGCAGGGCAATTATCCTCGTTTTTAATAATGGTTATTGTTTCAGCGCTAGGGGACCCATCATATGATTTTGTTACTTCTTTCTTATTCATTTATGCTGTACTAGGTATTGGAGTTGCAATTAGAAAGATATCATCAAGCAAAGATAATGTATAGTGAGGGATTAAAACCATCTAAAAATACTATAGTAAAAAGGGGAGCTAAAAGGTACGATATAATTGTGTGATCACTTAGGGAGGATCTAAAAATGATTTTTAATAGCGAAAATATAAGAAAGAGGAAGAATCGAGACATATACAATGCAATGTTTAAACATTCCACATTTCCATCATTCGAAAAGGTAATCTATCAATCTGGCGATAATGCGTACATGTTAAAAGAGACTGTCAAAAATGATAAATGCGAAACACTGATTGAGTTGTTTGATATCGATAATCCAGATCTGTTTAGATTGAAGTATCAACAAGCAGTATCTGGCGATGGAAATGAAGAAAGTAGAATTCTTACGCTAGTATCATCGACATTGTGCGCTTTGCTGTTTTTTTATAATATTACTGATACCAATCCATTAGAGCTTGAACTGAACAACAAGAGAGTTGTTTTTTCAAAATCGATATTTGAGTTTAGAAATGTAGTGTTTTCGAACCCATCAAACATTGATGTCACATTAGTAGGTAAAGATCAACAGGGTAACCGTGTAGTTTTGCTTCTTGAATCTAAAATGGTTGAATACTATAGAGATGTAAATATTAAGTCAAAGGAAGAGATATCCAACAAGTATTTGAGTGACAAAATTGCTAGTAAACTGTATAGTGAAGATCTAGGCTATGAGATAGTTAATAGCAACTCTGGATTTAGATTGCATTCTAATGAGATAAGTTATATCGATGGCATAAAGCAGATGATTTCACATTTTGTAGGCGTGAAAAATCTCGTCGACGGAAAGTATTCAGATAAAAACGGTCACGGAAATCTAGAACTGATGAAAGAATGTGTTGAAGACGAAAATGCTAAGTTTTATCTAGGAGTCATCTTGTTTGATAAAAAAATAGGTGAGTTAAAGTTGTCAACTGGAGAAGCATGTTTGAGAGCTTTTATGTTTAGATATAGATCATTGGTAAAACTAATAAACGAAAGGTTTAACTCAAGTAAGCTTGAAATGCTTAATGAGGTAATGTTGTACTCATTGTTTCAAAACAACAAGTTCTTCGTTGAGGAAAAGATTAAAAAGTTTTACTTTTCTTGAGAGCTTTGTAGCTAGCTTAGAATCTTCTACTACTAAGGTGTCTCTCATACACCGGATAGGTGGATCGGGTTGCACCGTTTTTAAGAGAATCATGCAGAGAAGTCAATAAAGGAAAAAACGAGTTAGCGGATGAACATCCGCTTTTTTCATGCCGATATGAAATAGTAGATAACGATAAGACAAACTTTGAGTTTAGAGAAACCTTGATGACGACCCTTTTGCTTCATGAGAATATGTACGCGTGAACCATACGAAAACAAGGACATGTTACAGATCTAGGGTATCTAAACATCAATACTTGTATGTTGAACGCTATAGTTGCACTGGACAGCCAAAAAAGTCAATTTAGATTATAATCCTAGCAAAACACACATATATGAACCGAATCAAATCTTTAATGTAAAAGAACTGTCAATTAACGGAGTCATTTTATGATGTGTCCATATATGTCCACAATATGTTGTAAAATGAACTTAGAGGTGATTCCATGAGCAAACTATCAAACACATTACTGATGCTTTTCACGCTTCAAAAGGGTGGAATGCATTCAATTAGAGACTTATCTGAGTTGTTGGAAGTTACACCAAGGCAAGTGCGACGTTACCGTTATGATTTAGAGAAGAGTGGTATCTTCGTCCATTCCAAGACCGGTAAGCACGGTGGGTACTACTTGGATGAAGAACACAAAGTGATACCAATCAACGCAAGTATGAGTGAAACAGGTAACCTATTTGCGACGTTCTTTCAAGATGAACAAGGAATCAACGTGAGAGACATCGCCGCGATGCATGCACTATGTCTAAAAGACGTAGAAGTGTATCATGAAACGATGCGTCAATCCAGCATCCCTGCAATTAAGGCAGCCATCGTGATGCAGTATGCGCTCCGTGAACGTCGTCAAGTCAACGTTCGGTATGTAACGAAAAAACATGCGCGGGTGCTTGAGCGTACATTGGAACCGTACATGGTGTTTTCACGATTCAATGTCGGTTACCTTGCGGCGGTGGATGTTAACGATCGCCAGATGAAGTATTACCGACTATCCGGCATGCAAGGGTTTGCTGTGCTTGATCAGATGTTTGAGGTGGATGAGGCATTATGTGAGAAGCATCGTCAAATCGTAGAGATGAACCATGGCGTGTTTTACCAAGGCGAATGGATTGACGTCGAGTTAACATGTACATCCGAACTCCGCTCAGTTATTGGAGAGATGTTCGACGATAAGGTGTCGTTTGAAGAAGGTGAAAGCATGTTAAGTGTGAAACTAACCGTCGGTTCCGAACGGGAAATCTTCCACCGATTGCTGGGGTTTGGTTCGTCCGTGACGGTGGTGAAACCACAGTCTTTGGCCAAGCGTTTGAAAGCCGAGCATGAAAAGGCGGCCGCAAATTATGCGTAATGAAGGCTTGCCAAAATACGAAGCACGAGTTCGAAAACACTTGGTTGATTACATCAGATGTAATTATCCTGAAAGTATGATTGATAAGGAAAAACCGTTTAGCATTCGCAGCGCCAATCAAGAAGATGGGTTGCTTGAAGTGAACCGGGGACGTTTTAAGAAACATGTTTCAGATTATCCTTGGCAAGATTACGGGAACCTCGCCAACGCACAAGCGATGACGTTGGATTGGTTCTTGCCGTACATAGAGTCGCTGGGTACTTTGCATGAAGCGCTTGCTTATGACGTGCTGTTTACGAAGATGTCGTTTAAACGGTGTGTCAACGATTATGTTCGCATTGATGTGGTGTTGGAAGACGAAGAAGGTGCTAAAGTCTTGGTTAAAACTGGGTACACGGAACCACGATTCATCGGATATTACGATGAGTCGGTGAGTCAAGAAGGCTACAAAAGACTTTACTACCGCATCAATCACTTGATGGATAAGGCGGATGTCACGCTTGCGAACTATTGTAAATATGCTCCGTTGTACCGATATCTTTATAATGCCTTTATGATGCATGATGCGTGGTCGGGTGCATTCATCATGCTGATACCTCATGAGAACACCAAGTTGCGTCATATGGCACAGACCTTTATGGAAAAACTAAAACAGTACGGGTTCAAACACTTGGATCGCGTGAAGGTTTTATATCTTGAGAACTTACCGATGCCATCAGCGTTCAAAAACAAGTACATTAACGTCAAAGACGCCTGCGTTCGTCTCACCGTCGACGTCAAGGAAGGCGAGGATCTAGAGGTGTCCAGTCATCAAGGCATGGAAACGATGATTGACTTACTTGCCTCGCGTGATTCGCTAAACGTGAGGCTTCTTGACGATGGCGTTAATCCGAAGGGCTTGTTTACGGGAGCGCTTGCTGCGTTGGAGGCGCGTTATGATTTGTATGGTAAAGAAGACACGTTGGATAAAGATTACGGTGTTTACAAGAAGGTAAACATCGATCTGACGTTGTCGGAATAGACTCTAGGAGTTGATTGCATGCCGTGGTGGGTAAAGAAGATAAACAAACTAACATTAGATTACACCAAAGTGAGAGAACTCATAAAAAGAATAAGACAAGAATGCAAAGGGATAAGAAAAAGAGGCAAACCGACCGAAAAAGAGAAGCGCTTCTTAAGGAAAGCGCGACGCATCTGGATTACCAAAATATCGCATGCGTGCGTGTGGGACTATTACCTTGAACGGTACGATCTTTTTTCGTTTAAAGCATGCAAGGATTTCGTTTATGAGATGTTGGAAGATTACGATGATCTGGAGTTCTATTATGTGGATGAGTGGCCCGATAAATACGTGAATGAAGTTCAGGAAGTGATTCGAGTTCATTCTGATAATAATGAAATGAGTTCAGGACACATGTTTATTTCAATTTTTTAACAGTACTCAAGCAGTCCTCATAATTTAACTGATCATAGTTCAACGCTATTTTTCTTTTTTGCGTCTATGTTACAGAATCATTTAAAGTGTAATGATACATCTACAGTATGAGTGAGCTAATTAGGTCTATTCATGCTTATGTGTTTGATTTTTCGTCAGTTGTTTTATCAACGCTGATTTTTTTCATCTTATCCTTGTATGCACTCCAACTTTTTGAGTTTGCATAATGTTCATACAACTCAGGTGAAATCATAATTTTAAACGCCTTATGGACATCGGTAAAGACATTTTCTTCGAGCTCTATGATTGAATCGTTTTTGATAGAGGTTATTGTGACTTCTTTTAGAGCATGGCAGCCCTTAAAAGCATGACTCCCGATAAATGCTAAGTTTTCAGGTAAGATTATTTTCGTTAGGGATGTACAATTCTCAAATGCATATGGTCCAACTCTTTCTAAAGAAGAGTCGTTTCCAATGTGAATCTCTCGCAAGTTATCACAATCGCTAAACTCGCCAAAATGGATGTGACGAACATGCTGAGGAATGTAAAGTTGCGAAAGTGATTTTACGTCTAACATGAAAAGTCGAACATAATCAAGGGAAAGCGGTTTTTCATAATCAAAGATCAAGTTCTTATTAATTACGGATTTATGTGGGCTAAAAAGATCTTCAAAAAGTCTATATGAAGCTAGTTTGATAATAATGAACAGCATTGGAAACAATAAGATAAAAGCTGTCGTCGCTAGAGAAAGTAAAACAATGAAGAAGTAATAGATGAAGCCAGACGATGACGAACTAATAATTGCTGTGAATAACGATGCGGTTAGATAATAGAGGAATAGCACTATAATGATTGGAACAAACTGCAGTACAAAAAGTTTTAACCTATGTCCTTTCATAACGAACATGCTTGCTTTGATGAGAGCCGAAGTTTTTGTTTCGGGATAGAATGCTAGCAAGTAAGGAACAGGTGCTAATGCAAAGAAGAATATAAATCCTGGTATAAGCAATAAAAAGCCACTAGTTACAATAACATACACAACCAGAAGTGTGAATGCTATTTTAAAGTAATAAAACACACTCAGATTTATTTCGTTGAAAGAGTCATGAAACACATGCTTTTCATTGTTTGACATCTTTTTATAAAACTGCCACTGGAAAGGTGTTAATAACGGACTCAAAATGACAGTAAAGGCAATTACTATTTTTAACGCGAAAAAATACAGGGCATAGAAATAGTTTCGAAAGAAGTTCATGAAAAATTTTCTCTTTGCATGGTTAAAATAATCAAGTGCGGATCCGGTAGAGTTAACATTTTCCGTATTCATTTTGCATCATCCCCTTTTTTGTTTTTAGTTTATCATTTGGAGTTCAATCTGTAAACAAACCGGCCAGTTTCAGAGAATCAAACCAAGCTGCTACTCTGAAAAAGCTTAGTAGTTAATCCAGATGCATACTCTACTGTTTTTGGTAATTATGCTGCACAATTTTTGGATAAGTAAAGGAAATGCCCGCGCATCGGGTCTTACTTCATAAGTTAGTGTTCTTTGCAGTAACCGATTCGTTAAGAAGATGACGAAGTGGGAATGATGGATGTCACAGACCAATATTGCCTCGGTGAGCTTCTCATCAAAGAAGAAGTTTATCCAAGGTCCTAATAGGCGAAAAAACTATGTTATAATTCAGTTGAGTGAACAGATTCTTTCATCAGTAAATGCGTTATTCTTTGATGAGTTTTTTTACTAAAACTAAGGAGGAATTATGGAACAAAAAGAGAAGAAAAAAAGAGGAAATTTTAGCATTGAGGAACTGGCCTCAATACCAACGTTTGCGATGGCGAAGCTGAACTACGCAAAAGACACCCTTGCATTCTACTGGAACAAAACCGGTCGTTTTGAACTTTATACGATGAATCTCGACACGAAAGAAATTACGCAAGTTTCCGATGGGGAACTGCCCAAAGGCATCCGCGCCGGGTATTTATGGGGTAAAGACGATAGAACCATCTATTTCACAAGAGACAATGACGGCGATGAAAAACACGATATCTATCGCA
>PWME01000092.1 GCA_003559235.1 Mollicutes bacterium
CACTTGAACCGCTTCTGGGTACCTTTTTTGCACACATTGTCTTTGGAATCGGTGTGCTTGGCATGGCTGTCTCCAGCATAACACTGATGATGCTTGTTTCCGGATTGGTTCTGTGTGAAGCGTTGGGGGTAAAAAGGGGCGGACTGACCTTTAAGCTTGGATCACTGGCAGCCGGACTGGGTATTCTGGGACCCTTTTTCTGGACCCAGGCCTATTTTTGGCTTGCCATACCCGTGTCTATCATAACCCTGATGTTCCTCCCCATTGCTTATGTCACGTTCTTTCTTATGATGAATAACAAGGCCTTGCTGGGAGAACATATGCCAAAGGGGACAAACAGGGTGATATGGAACCTTCTGATGGTGCTGGCCCTGCTGTTTATTGGTTCAGCAAGTTTCTACATGCTTTGGATGCGCGGTGGTATTGTTGGGATAATGATTTTGGTGATATTTGTTACAGCTATAATAGTTGCTGAAATATATAAGAGATTGCGCTGCTGATTTGCAGTCTGTTGGTTTTAAGGTTTCCTGATGGCAATATTGTGAAAATCTCCTGCAGAAATCGTAAAAAATCCACTCTCTTTGGGAATATCTCTGGTTTGCCCGTAGTCCATTCGATCCCAGCCCCAACCGATAATGGTTCCATCCTCACGCAATGCAAGGCTGTGCCCGTAACCTACATCGATGGCTTTATACCCGTTGTCTTTAGGAGTATTGCTTACTTCATTTCGCAAATCCCAGCCCCATGCTGCAATCGTACCATCTTCACGAAGAGCCAGACTGTGTCGAGTACCTGCTGAAACTGCAATAAAGCCATCTTCCGATGGGGTATCGTCTACCGAGCCAATGTGATCCATACCCCAGGCAACTATAGATCCATTTTCCCTGAGAGCAAGACTGTGATTAAAATGTGCAGAAATGCTGATAAATCCGGTTTCTCTCGGAACTGCATGTACATTAAGATTTACCATGCCTCCGCCATAGTCCTTGCCCCAAGCGATTATTTTCCCATCTTCACGAAGTGCAAGGAGAAAGTTAAAACCAGCTGTAATATCAATAATATTTTCAAGTACCGGTCTGTTGCTACCTAATTTATGTTCCGTCCATCCCCAAGCAACTACTGTTCCATCCGAACGCAACGCGGCACTGAAATCATGACCGGCCGCTATGGCAACAAAATCATTTCCCTCTGGTGTTTCACTTACCTGACCACCGGTCTGCTGCTCGTCAGGATCAAGGCTCCAGTTATAGTCTGGAACAACACCCCAGCTATCGCGGCCCCAGCTTACCAGACTTCCATCTTTTCTTAGTGCTAAACTATGGTGATTACCAGTACTAACAGCGATAAAGTCATTTCCTTCAGGCAGATCGCTCACTTCACCGTCTTGATCTCTTCCCCATGCAACAAGAGTGCCAGCCTCCCTGTCATGATGGAGCTCTTTTCGACCACACCCGAAAAAGATCAGGCTTATTACTAAAATAAATAAGAGATATGCTACTTTTTCCCGATGTCTTAGCTTTGTCATAGTTATTAATTGACTTAAATATATATGTTATATATTGTAATTGATTGTTATCTAAAATATGGATGACTTTTTATAACCCGTTTAACATTTCTGATGTTCATTTTTACAACCGTAAGTGTTCTGAAGATTGCAATAGCGCGGATACAATATAGCTCATAATTCAGCTTGAAATCCCGGGATTCAACTTTTTTTATCTTGTTAGAACGTTTATAAAGTCATCTGACCCCGAAACAGTTACGGTGAACCAGGAAGAAAAATCCTCTTCAGATCCCATCAGATTCAATTTCACACAAACTAACTCCTGTTAAGCAGATATCGCACCAGGTTTTGTCGATGACGGTGACCTGGTTAATGATCCCCTTCAAACCCATCAGGTCATCGATATGGATAGCTTCGAGAGCATCTTAATTTACTTGCGACGCAAGTTGAGCAGATGGCCGGTAAGACCGAGTTGCAAAGAATCTTTCATGATACCGGTGTCATATGACTATTTTTTTAAAATTTGAATATTCTTAATCAATCTTATGCTTAGATGGGGGTTTTAATCTTCATGCCCCCTGACCTCCCCGCGTAAAACTATACTTATGAGCACTCGGATTAGCAGGGCAGGGGTCACACTTTACAATTACTGAGTCTGGACAATTCTGTATTTGGGTGTAGTAAAATGATCTATTTAGTTGACAATAAAACTATAATTTCATTAATTACAAAAAAAAAGAAAACGATTACATTTTGCATTTAATTGAATTGACTCCTATCAAGCCGGTACGTTTTAAACTCAATGTCAACCTCCGGATGGACTCCACAGTAGAAGACGTCATGGTAAACAGAGTCATCACCTCAGTTGAAAAAGCCCTGGAAGAACAGTATAAACTGTCCTGCAGCAACCTCATTCCGGAAAAAAAGGACATGGATCTTAAAACAATGTTTATAAAACATTTAAAATCGCGTCATCATTTCAAATCCGGTTATCCAGCAGGAGACCATGTTTGAGGCATATATACGACAATGGTCAAGTCTATACAACCAAGCTATGAAATCATATAACCAGTGAGTACAGCTGATGAAAAAGCTTTTAATCCTGTGTGTAATCTTATATGCATGTGCTAGTACCCAAGCCGACGCCGAATCTCCACCAGCTGATGAAAACAACACCGTTTATGTAAAAATGGATTACATGAGTCTGATCAACTCGACTCCCAGAAAATACTTTGAACTGGAACTTGGTATTTGGAAACGTATCCATGAAGAGCGAATCCGGCAAGGAGTCACAACAGCCTGGTATTTATACAGTGTTGTTCCAGGTAATAATACCGTACCGGATCTGCCGTATGATTTTATCACCGTTTCGGTTTATGTTGAATATGACATGGTTTTTGACGAAATGGCCACCGAAGCGATCAGGATAGCATACCCCGGCATCGATCTTGAAGAATTATATGTTAAAAATGATGAAGCCAGAGCGTATGTCCGTTCCGACCTTTGGAAAATGGTGGATGTGGTATCCCCTTATACGGACAGCAAACCGGTGAGCGAGTATATCAGTGTCAACTTCTTTGATTCCAGGAATCACAGTGGTGAACATATGGAACTGGAAACCGGATTTTGGGCGGGTAATCATGAAGAACGCGTACGCAGGGGAAACCTGAACAGTGAGGCTGTATTTCTCCTTGTAAATCCCGAGGGAACAGAAAGAAACTATAACTACGCTACGATTGATTATTACGATAACCTGACACAGGTACGGCAACCCGTTGACGTGGCCCTGGCAAAAACTGCTCATCCGGACCTTGCGGAAGAAGAGATTCAGGATTTCTTTGACCGCACACCCGGAGCCCGTTCTGTTTTCAAATCGGAACTCTGGAGACTGGTCGATTATATCGATAGTGTAGAGGAAGAATGATACCCAAAACGTGTAATTCATCCGTAAAATTTGTTAACTCTCCGATAAATATGTTTTTAAACCGAATATTTCAAACGTTTACATGGACCCAATGCTTCATCATCACTTTGACGGTATGGTGCATTACCATAACCGGCTTTTCCGGTTTGTCGGCCACCGGTTCAGCCAAAGCTTCAGATGAAACGTCTCCCTTTGAGATTTACGGGGTTTTGGAAGGTTTTTACGGCGAACCGTGGACGCATGAAGAACGGCTTGATATTATCCGTTTCACAAGTAGATTTGGCATGCAATCCTATCTGTATGCACCGAAAGATGATCCCTATCACCGTGCCCGGTGGCGTGACTCCTACTCCGGTGAAGCCCTGTATCGCTTTGAGGAGATGATGGAAGTTGCTAGGGATGTAGACGTGGATATTTGGTATGCCATCAGCCCGGGTCTCGATATGGTGTATTCAAGTGAAGAAGATTATCAGGCTCTGATGAATAAAATGGAGGCCATGATTGAACTGGGTGTCCGCAATGTCGCGCTCTTTGTGGATGATGTGCCCGAGTCACTGATTCACGAACCGGATAAAGAGAAGTTCAACAATCTGGCGGGAGCTCATGTGCATGTCGGAAACAGGCTGTACAATGACTTGAATAAACGGGGAATTCGTCTTGCTATATGCCCGACTACGTATACCAATGCCTGGGGCGACAGAGCCTATATTAAAACCATGGGCGAACAGTTATCTCCGGATGTACCGATCTTCTGGACGGGTCCGGATGTGGTAACCGGGGAGATTACCGCTGAGCAGGCAAAAGAATGGGGTGCAAAAATGCAGCGTGATCCTTTGATATGGGACAACTTTCCTGTCAATGACTTTGACACCAACCGTGTTTTTTTGGGACCTGTGGAAGGACGCGATGCCCGGCTTGCGTCATACACACAGGGAATCCTTGCCAATCCGATGAACCAGGCCTTTGCATCCATGATACCACTGGCTACGTTGTCCTACTATGTCGCAGATCCCGAAAACTACGAGCCCGATCAGGCGCTGGAAAGAGCGCTGCAGGAACTCTATCCCCCATCTGCCATTGCCCATATACGGGAAATCGTCAGACTCTATCGGCAGCCGGCTTGGGAAGACCATATATTTGCCCCTGTCTATCGTCCCGGGCTGCCCAGCCATGTATCAACCATTGATCAGGGTTTGGCAGATTTTGAAGAGCATTTACAGAAACTGGTGCAGATGCCGGACAAGCCACCGCACCTGGAAGGGCTGGTCCGGGAACTCAAACCATTTCTGAGGCAAACGAGAAATGACTGGCAGGTAATGAAGGATGATCCATCCTATGTTATCGATGATCAGGGGATGCTGCGAATACGTCTGGATCAGCAAGTGCTTTTGGCTCGCAGAGCACCGGACAACATAACAGTTGACGGTCATCTTGATGAATGGAATCTGGAGGGATTTTACAGCATGAATTCGGAAACACCCGCCCCCAATCGTCAGCCCGAACTTGCCGTTGTCCATGATGACACCCACTTGTACATGGGGCTTCGGGTCTATCGGACGGGACAGCTTTCACTTCCCGAGCGTTTTTTTACTGGCGATCATATTGCAGCAATTTTCGACCTGGATCCTGAAAGCGGAAACTTTTGGGTTGAGCCGCAGGATCCGGTTATTCTTATGCGACCATACTCAGACGCCCAAAGCCGGCACGCCGGTATCCGTGGGAATCAACCCGATACCGATATGGCCATAGCTGCTACCGAGACGGACGACGTTTACAGGGATCCCGGAACAATGCAGGGTGATTTGGAGATACGGGCTTTAAACATGACCGATTACACGCGTACCGGATTTGCCAATAATCCGAGATATACTTTTAGTTGGTTTTTTCTGAATCAGGCCGGCGTCCCAGGACTTGATCAGACTGTGCAGTTTGCTGAAGAAGTGTCGTACGCATGGCAGCTAACCGATTATGGGTACAGCGTTGAATTGGCTGTGCCGCATAATGACCAAAGAGAGATTCGGGCTACCGTGGGTGGGACAGTCACCACGTGGGAGAATGCATTGGAGCCAACGGTACATTCATTTATTCTTTCCCGACGACCATTTTTCGGTAACACGGCAACCTATCCCGTCATCCGCTTAATCGACTGATGACGCGGACAATCCAATCAAATTAAATCAACAAAATCACGTAATCGGCGGATATAACCAGCCATATTATGGAACAAAATCAGATACAACAGGATATATTGGCGGGCAAACGGCTGCTTTCATTGGATGTTTTCAGGGGAGCGACGATCGCAGCGATGATCATGGTCAATAATCCGGGTTCCTGGGCCCATATGTACGCACCACTGCAACATGCCGACTGGCACGGTTTGACCGTCACGGATCTGATTTTCCCGTTTTTTCTGTTTATCGTTGGCGTCTCGATTGTCCTTGCATTCAGCAAACAACAGGCCCAGGGGGTAAGCGACAGGGCAATCGTCAAAAAAATAACAACACGAACCATCATTATCTTCGGACTTGGTCTGCTGATGCATGGTTTTCCATATATTACCTTCCAGGACGGGTTTGGAATACATGATTACCTGAGCAATCTGCGCATCATGGGGGTGTTGCAGCGAATTGCACTGTGCTATATGGCGGCCTCGTTCATGTATCTGTATTTAAAACCCAAAACCATCATCTGGATTATGGGGGGAATTCTTGTCATTTACTGGATGCTTATAATGTACGTTCCGGTGCCGGGTTATGGTGCCGGTATGATTGATGAAAGAGAAACCAATCTGGCGGCGTGGCTGGACCGCCTGATCTTTACAAGAAATCATTTATGGGACGGCATGGTGTATGATCCCGAAGGATTGCTCAGTACGTTTCCGGCCATTGTCACCACGCTTGTCGGTGTATTTACCGGAAAAATTCTGTTTTCCAATCGCCAGATATACGAAAAAATATCGCTTTTCTTTCTTTGGGGCTTTTTCCTGTTCACAC
>PWME01000128.1 GCA_003559235.1 Mollicutes bacterium
ATTGTAAACGTAAAGGCATGGTACGCTTCCCCGTTCGATAACCCCCAAACACTGTGACATTATCGTGCGTCCATGCCTTTAAACGTGTAAAAACAATCTATTCCGCAACATAGGATGCGGCGTTACCTTTCACCAACACACGTGTTGGTGCCCGGATGATTGATATAACGTAATGTGATAATATCTATATTATATAGTATTGTTTAAAAAATGTGAACCCTGAATGCCCCATCCAATTTAAAAACGCCACAACAAGCCATTTTTTATACTTATGTTTAAAAGTCTATCACTTAACATGGCCACTATGGGTTGATTAAATTTTTTTGTAACATACCCATAAGACACAAATAAATAAGGAGTGATTACACTATGGTTAAGCTTATAGGAAAAGCCGCCATTATAACTGGTGGCGCACAAGGTATTGGAAAAGTTACCGCCGAAACATTTTGGAAAGCAGGGGCGAAAGTAAGTATCATTGATATTGATCAAGATGCTCTAAACGACGCAAAAAGTGAACTTTCTGCTTTCGAGGAGCTTATGCTATTCAGACGATGTTTCTAAAGAAGACGATGTGAAAACTATGTCAAGGAAACCCTTGATGCATTTGACACAGTGGATTTCTTTTTCAATAACGTCAGCATTGAAGGCAAAGTACAACCATTAACAGAAACCCCGCTTGAAGATTTCGAAAAAGTATTAAACATTAATGTACTTGGGGCTTTCTTAGGATTGAAACATGTTCTTCCTGTTTTAATCAAAAAAGGCGCTGGCAGTGTTATTAACACCTCAAGTGTCGCAGGATTATCTGGAACCCCAGGGGTTTCACCCTATGTAACAAGTAAACACGCGGTGATTGGCCTCTCACGCACAGCCGCGTTAGAAGCTGCCGAAAGCCAAGTACGCATTAACACAGTACACCCATCGCCAGTCAATACAAGGATGATGCGTTCCTTAGAATCAGGATTTAGCCCAGAGGATGCGGATGGTGCCAAAGACAATTTTGAACAATCCATTCCGCTTAAACGTTATGGAGAAAGTCAAGACATTGCGAACTTAGTGCTCTTCTTAGCCAGTGATGAATCAAGCTTTATTACTGGTGCACAATACCGTATTGATGGCGGTATGGGCGCATAGTAATATTTATATCAATAAAAGACGGTCAATCGACCGTCTTTTTCTGTGGCTTAATAATGGAAATAATCCGATGGCTATCCATAACGCCAATACAATACTATTGTTTCTTGATTGCCTTAAATGACGAGGGTATCAAATCGAAGTGTTCTTCAACTGCTCCTTGAACCTTATACACTTTGGCAGGTTTTTCCTCAATATGGTACACGCGGTATATCCAATAATTTTCGCCGAGTTTTTCCGAAGTAGAGACTTCATTTTTGCTAATATCAAATGGTTGATTTGCGTCCTTTGTCGTTGATTTCACTTCTATGTATTTAGGATTACCGTATTTATCATAAGAAATGACATCATACCCATGGCCATCTGCCTCTAAAGAAACATGTTTTACTTTTTCTGCAAGATCGCTTCGACCCAACGCAATAAGTGATTGTTTTTCATGTGACACCACAAAGTCTTCCGCAAGCAATCCTTGCTTTAAATCTTTTTCTGCCTTTTTTATATAATCAGTCTTTTTTCCATAAACTTTAGTAACACTTGCTTGTGGTAATTCTCTTCCTTTTGGGGGAGCTTCCTCAACCAATGTAACTTCCGCATTTTCGTCACCATATGCTTTACGCAATGATTCAATCATGCGTTGATCGGCTTCATCACGATAAAGAATATGATCATTGTGTTCTATCTGAGTATACTCAACCAGTTGATTAAGTAATTGGCCTAATTCGTTATCAACGTGAAATAGATAGCCTTGATTACCGCGGCCATTACGCTGAAAAGGACTGTAGTTATTGGGAAGATACGGTCTGATTTGATTGATGTTATCTTTAATGTTTACTGGGTGATCAAGCAAATGATAGGTTAAAGAAACTTTCCATCCCTCTTGAAGCCATAAGTCATTGTCAAAAGGATTGTCACTATCTTGTGCACTTTGATTTACAATCCCTTTTGATACAATCGCATTTTTGACGATACTAAAAACAATATCTCCCGCTTCACACAAAAGCATATTTTTCCAATGAAACACTGGAGGACCGCCACTTTTATCTTGTTTGGGTGCCCACAAAATACCTTGCTTTCTTTCTTCCGCAAATGTTTTGTTTTGAAACACAACGAAATATTTAATACGATCACATCCTCTCTAAAACCATTACTATACTCACTTAATGACTATTTTTGTGGTTAACTGGATTACTGGATGAATCACTTATTTTTGATAAGTGATCCTCGCGAACCATAGCTAACTGTTTATTGATTGCTTCTAACTCCTGAAGCATTCGTTCATTAGAATGTTTAATCGCTGTTGTGTTTGACCATATAAATAGTGGCGCAATAACAATGACAAATGATAAAGCAAATAGCACAATAACAATAATCAAAAATACGCCGCCACCAATCTGTGGTAAATATCCCAAACATAGCACCTCCAATCATTAATAAAAAAATTCAATAATCTAGTTCTAAATGTGTTTAATATAGTATAAGCATGTTTTTCATGGTTCATCTCTAAACCCTAGTGTTTTTGCATAATGCATTATCTCATCATATTCATTATACTTGATTGTTCGATTAATGTCAGGGTAATCATGTAATGAACGGGGTGGATGGTATTGATTCATAATGTTAATGAATGTCTCAAGCGATAAGTTCGATGCAATCCAATCAAGAATTTGTTTGGAATCTACGGTATGATTTGGCATCACAAGATGGCGAATCATGAGGCCTTTTATGGCATTGCCTTCGTTATCTATAAGTAAATTTCCAACTTGATTATACATGGCTTTAATGGTGCTTTTTGCATGCAGTTCGTAATCTTTTGCGTTGGATAGGAAATACTTAGATGCACTGGGAGTGAAAAATTTCATATCCGCTAAATATAAATCCACAACCCCATCTAAAGAATCAATCACTTCTAAGGATTCATAGCTGCTTGTGTTATAACATATCGGAATAGACAAGCCTTGTTTAGCGGCGATGACGATAGCATTCACGATGTTTGCGACAAAGTGTGTTGGGGTTACAAGGTTGATATTTTTACACCCATGTCGCTGAAGATTAAGCATCATCGTTGCTAGTTGTTCATCGTGCACTTCATAGCCTTCACCGCAATGTGCAATTGGATAGTTTTGACAAAAAACACACTGAAGATTACAATGCGAAAAAAAGATTGTTCCTGAACCACGCTTACCGACTAAAGGCTGTTCTTCTCCTAAGTGGGGTCCATACTCTGATACAACCGCGTGATCAAGGGCTTGACATTTACCTTTTTCTCCTTTGGTGCGGTCAACTTTACAATGGTGTGGACAAAGCGTGCAAGATGTTTGCATCGCCTGAAGTTTTTGTGCACGCGATGTAAGTTTGTTTGCTTTAAACAAATGTTGGTATGCGGGTAAATGCATACGAACACCCCCATCGTTTAAAGGTGCTTTTCATGCAGACTTCCCTTTTTTAAACAAGGTTGCACTACGGATTAATAAGTAAATCACAATAACCGCTGTCCCCGTTAAATCAATCCAATAAATAATCCAGCCTTCTTGAAAGATTAAGACCGATGCTAAGGCGATAATAACATTGACATCGACAATCAGTTTGGCTTGATAAATATTGCCTTGTGAATCCATAATAGCACTACTTCTTTCTTTGTTGAACAAGGTATAGCGGACAAAGAAAAAACTGTTGACAACAGCACCCAAAACGGCAACCGTTAATCCTAATAAAACATTGCCTTCAGGGATAGAAGGATTGACTATATCTAATATAATTATAACGGTTAAAAAGAGCGCACTAAATGAAAGCACACCGGCGGATGCGTAATACATTGTTGATCCGTAACGACGCTTGAATGACCTTTTCAGCGGATTGCTTAATTTTTTATACATCCATAAGGCTAAAATTAACACCCCAAGTTCAGCGGTGCGCCGAACAAAATCCGCAACTTGCGTTGCGGCAGTGTTCATAAACATTGCCACCATAAGTACAAGGGGACCAAACGCACTTAATACAACTGACAAAACCAATGTCTTCAACCGTTTGTCTTGCATCCTTAGCCTCCAAACACCAAAAACCACAACCAATCAAAACCGTATAATATTATGGCAACACCGAGGGGAATCCAAAGCGTATCAAGGCCTTTTTTACTGTATGCTTCAATGGCTGTCGCAACAACCGCAACCACCAATGCCGTTAAAAGCGCTACCCACCATGCTTCATCTTTATAAAACCATAACATAATAAAGGCAACGATTGATACACTCAAAGACATTGCTGTGCTACCTAACCATGTCTTATTATGATCTGTGCCAGCGGTTGTTAGTTTGCGTTTTCCAAAATATTTACCAATTAATGCCGCAATCGCATCACCAATGCCCCAACTCATCACCGCAATGACAATTAAATCGTAACCGCCTCTTGGTAAGATACCGCCAAAGAGCGTAAACAAAATCGCAAATACGCCCATCGCAAGCAAAAGTGAAAACTTCATTTCACCACCTAATGTATTACGGTCTACGAAATATTTCGTATAATAAGGCGTTTTTTCAAAAAGCCATAACGCCAAAAATGTTACCGCTGAAAAAACCGCCATAACGCTCACAGCCACCCACCATGTGTCACAGCGTTCGGTAAAAATAAATACTGAAGACGCAAAGCCAATGTGTTGAATTTTTCTAACGATTTCATCTTGTATGTTTGTTAAGGTTCGCAAAAGAACTGGGATTATTGCCAACACAATCAAATAATAACCAATCAAGATACTAACAGTGATGAAAAGCGCCATGGTGACACCCCCAGTTCAATAGGCTTACTTAATACTTTAATCTTATCACAAAAGCTTTTCAAACTTATACTTTAATCACGAAAGCAAAACATATTATTAAACGGTCTTATTTGCGCAAATCAAGTTCAATCGTATAGGTATGATGTAATAAATCGATAACCAACAATTGATCTTTCAAGTTAGGCTTTAGTCCATGTAACCATTTAATACACTCAAGAACCATTATATTTGCGATGATTGGGGGTAAAAATGTCGGACTGCCAAGGGTCTTTTCGATGCCTGCTGTTTGTGTACCATATAAAGTTTTTAGTAATGTTGACCCTGCCCTCACCCAAGAAACTTGACCGGTAAAACCACCCAAGGCACCATGAAATAATGGCACCGTTAATTTTGTTGCAAACGCCTCTAATGCTAAGCGTGTGGGAATATTATCAACGGCATCAAAAATCGCGTCAATTTTCTTTAAAGTTTTTGTTTCAATTAACGTTTGAATCGTTTCTTTATATGTTTGGATATGCACTGTTTCATCAATGGCATGCAAGGCGTCTTTAACAACATCAACCTTATATTTTCCAAGGGTTGCTTGATCTGAAAAAAGCTGCCGATTCAAGTTAGAAACTTCAAAACGGTCTGGGTCAACCAAAAGAATGTTTCTCGCCCCAAGACGGACCATCGCATTGGCAATAAAACCACCGAGTCCACCGAGTCCAACAATAAGAAAGGTCTTATCGGCCATGACATGGTGGTGTGATAAACCAAGCAACTTTTCGTTTTCTTTAAATAGACGCATAGCAACGCTCCTTAGGAAATACTATATCAATGCCATTATAGCGTTATTGAATGTGAATGTCTATCTACAGTCATTAAGAAAGAAAGGGTAAGCGGTCCCTTACCCTCTCTTTCTTACGCCAATAAGTATTCACGAATCGAATCATTTAGTAAAAAGCCTATCGGCACACCATTTTTTAATGTTATTGTATTTAACAACGTTTATAGGCATATGTGCGACATGCGCTGCTGCGATCGCGCTTTTTAAACCAATGGGTGGATTACAAAGCGGTTCAACCACATCACTTAACGTTACTTGATTAATAGCATGGTATTCCATAGTGTGTTCCTGATTTTTTATTAACAAAAGATTTAATACCATTTGCATATAATGAAAAATAAAAACGCCACAGCGTGGCGTTAAGAGGGATAACGTGAAATGCTTTCTAAACGGTCTGCACGCCATAGCATAAAGCCATAGACCGCAAACCCTAAATGGATAAATCCGGCAATTAAGGAAACGATTAATAGACTACGATAACGTTCATCTTCATCTGATTTCATCATAACCGCGAGTGGAACGCCAATAAAGGGGATGAAGATGCCAATTAGGATGAATATACCCCATGCAAAATAATACCGAAACGTACGATTTTGTGTTGATGGTGCTACCCGGTACATATATGCCATAACGATCCTCCCTTTCTATTACATG
>PWME01000090.1 GCA_003559235.1 Mollicutes bacterium
AAACGTTTTCCACCTTTTTCTTTGGTATAATGAGCACGAAGGAGATGATTTCATTGAAAACTTTTTACGATTTTGAGGCCACCGATATTCAAAATCAAACTGTCAATATGAAAGATTATGAAGACCACGTTGTGTTGGTTGTGAACACAGCAACCAAATGCGGATTTGCGTACCAATTTGAGGGGTTACAAAAGCTTTACGAAGATTACAAAGACAAGAAATTTGTCGTATTAGGATTCCCATCCAATCAATTTGCCAATCAAGAACCCGGGGATTTAGAATCCATCAAAACAACCTGTGCAATTAATTATGGCGTTGGCTTTCCTTTGTTTTCTAAAACGCTTGTGAAAGGTGATGACATTCACCCATTATTTGATTGGTTAACATCAGAAAAAGGTGGTTTTCCATCGAGAAAGATTAAATGGAACTTTACAAAGTTTCTTATTGATCGCAACGGAAATGTCGTGAAACGCTTTGCGCCAACGAAAAAACCTGAAAAACTCCGCAAATCCATTGAAAACATTTTATAAAAAGAAAAACTGTATCGCTTCGATTAATGTCAAAAGCGATACAGTTTTTTATTGCTTATATTTGAATCAATTATTTACCCATTTCAGTAATCTATTCACCGTTAACTGCTTCAACTGGTGGGAGAAGCACTGTATCAATAATGTGAATGACACCATTTGAGGCAAACACATCCGCAGCAATGATAACTGCCACATCATTAACAAATATCGTACCATCTACTGCATCAACTTCAATAAATTCACCATTCATAGTTTGGATGGTTAATGTCCCAATATAACCTTCCAATACTTCTTCAAGCCACTGTGTATTCGCTACAACATGGTATAGCAAGATGTCTGCTAGTTCTTCTAATGCAAGTAAGTCTTCTGCAGTAATATCAAGCTCTGCAAGTAAATCAGCAAACGCCGCATCAGTTGGAGCAAAAACGGTAAATGGTCCTTCTCCGCTTAACGCACCATCAAGTTCAGCTTCTAACACAGCAGCAACTAAGGTTTCAAAGTCATCCGCTGCAATCGCTGTTTCAACGATGGTTCCTAATTCTGGTTCTTCATCTTCTTCAACTGGTGGTAAAAGTACAGCATCAATAACATGAATGACACCATTTGAAGCCAATACATCAGCCGTTGTGACTGTCGCAACACCATTAATGGTGACAACACCGTCTTCTACTGTGATATCTAATGCTTCACCATTTAAGGTTTCAACGGTTAATGGAGCACCAGCGATCACTGCTTCAGCAAGGAATTCTCCTGAAACAACATGGTATAGCAAGATGTCTGCTAGTTCTTCTAATGCAAGTAAGTCTTCTGCAGTAATATCAAGCTCTGCAAGTAAATCAGCAAACGCTGCATCTGTTGGAGCAAAAACCGTAAATGGTCCTTCTCCGCTTAACGCACCATCAAGTTCAGCTTCTAATACAGCAGCGACTAACGTTTCAAAGTCATCCGCTGCAATCGCTGTTTCAACGATGGTTCCTAATTCTGGTTCTTCAGCTTCAACAAGCACACCAATGAGTGGGTGTTGGTAGAAAATCGCTTCGCTGTGCGGTGAACCATCAAGAGCTTCAGTAACATCAGTTCCAGCACTTAATCCCATGTGTTGTCCATCAGCCCAGTTTGGTGATGCACTAACATCATAAACTTTACCTTCAAAAGCAACATATGCATCGCGGCCTTCAAGACCATCGAAATCAGCTAACTCTTCTAAGGTTAGTTCAATCAATGGTTCAGTTGGTGGCAAAAGCACTGCATCAATAACATGAATAACACCATTGCTTGCTTCTACATCAGCAGTTACAACTTGTGCTTCACCTGCAAATACGGCGCCATCTTCAACACTTAATGGTAAGTCGCGTCCAAACAGTGTTTCGATAAACAGTGGTGCACCCTCTAATACTGCTTCTGCAGGGAATGCTCCAGGTAATACGTGGTAAAGCAAAATGTCTGCGAGATCTTCACGCGCTAGCAATTCTTCAGCTGTCGCGTCAAGTTCTTCTAATAATGCAGTAAACGCTGCATCGGTTGGTGCGAACACGGTAAATGGTCCCTCACCGCTTAACGCATCAACGAGCCCTGCTTCTGTAACGGCGGCTACAAGGGTGTTGAAATCTTCAGATGCAACCGCTACATCCACAACAGTTCCTAATACTGGTTCTTCATCATCAGCCGGTGGTAATAAGACAGCATCAATGACATGAATGACACCATTTGATGTTTCAATGTCTGTTGTAACAACTTTTGCATCATTAACCATTACTTCACCATAATCTAGTGTAATGGATAATGTTTCACCGAGTAATGTTTCAGGTTCAAACGGCGCTGCAGCGACAACATCTTCTTCTAAAAATTCACCTTCAACAACATGATATAGCAAAATGTCTGCTAAATCTTCTCTTGCAAGTAAATCTTCCGCTGTGACGTCAAGTGCATCTAATAATGCAGCAAACGCTTCATCACTTGGTGCAAAAACGGTAAATGGTCCTTCTCCGCGCAACGCTTCATCAAGTTCAGTTTCAACAAGCGCTGCCACTAATGTGGTAAAATCTCCCGCTTCAATCGCAGTATCCACAATATCCTCTAATACAACATCATCATCTCCAGGTTCGTCATCGTCATCTGAAGCTGGTGTACATGCTGCAATTGTGAACATTGCCATTAAAGCTACTAATAGTGCAAATAATCTTTTTGACATGAAAATCCTCCTCTGCACATTACGTGCGACATTAATTTTCGGTCATATTTGTTGCTGTGTGTGCTAGATTATACTCCTATCCTTTTCATGTCTCAACTGATTTGCACTGTTTCAGATTAGAAAATTTATAAGCTTATTTATATTCCTATTTGTAAACGTTTTCGACATAAAAATGTCACTTTTCGTAAGATTTTACAAAAAAAACGCCTTAATGGCGTTTGGGTGGGCTAATAAATATCGTCGTCGTATAATGTTTCTTCTTTTTCATTCTCTCTGCCAAATGCAATGGTGTTAACAATAGGAATCAGCAAGAAAACCAACCAACCAGGGTGGGCTTGATCAAAATGAAGCCATAAGACCAAAAACACGGCGATGGCTATAAGGGGTACAAGCGTTCTAATGGTGATTGCTGAGTTGTCTGTTAAAAACATATTTGATAGTGGGATTAACGCAAACACAAAGAGTCCCCATAACCATTCTTCATACTGAAACCCTAACAATAAATACAAAAACACACAAATAAGTGGTGTCGCCTCGTTTATTCTTTTTTTCACGTGTAAATGCCTCCGATTCAATTGGTCAATCCCCCTTTCCTTTCACAATCCAATTATACATGAAAGCTTAGAAAAAGCAAAATGCAAACTTAGGTTTTCAAAGCTCGTGCAATATAACCCATCATGGCCTTAGGAATGTTGATACCAGTTGCATAAAACGTTCTAAAACCAGCAATAGCATTGGTTTCACACAACAAATAGCCTGTATCAGTCTTTAAGAAATCAATACCGGCAATGTCTAGTTTCACGTGTTGAGCGGTTTGAACCGCTAAAGATGCAAGCATATCATCGGCTTCTACCTTTTCAAAACGCCCACCAGCTGCATAGTTGCTTAAAAATCCATCTTTTGCAGACCGCTTCACACAGCCAATAACTTGACGCCCAATCACGTAAACACGATAATCTACACCCTTCGTTTCTCCAATAAACGCTTGGTATAAAACCCGCTCTTGATCAACGTCACCTTGCCACTTATCAAACGTTTTATAATCTTCAATAAGCCAAACGCGTTCACCTTTTGCGGCATGTGATTCTTTCATCACAAAAGGAGAGCCAAGTATTTTGGTAATTGTTTGGTAGTCATGACCGGAAGTATACAACGTCTTTGGTTGTGGCACAATGCTCTTTAATGCCATATGGGTCGCAAATTTATCTCTTGAAAGCCGCATCGCTTGCGCACTATTAAATGTTCGAATCCCGTGTTTTTCAAAATACCGCGCCAAAGCATCATTATAAGCGCGAAAAAGCACCGCTTTTGGATGTTTTTTTACACGCCCACGATAATAAATACCGTCTAAAGCATCATCATTCACAATATGAATATCCTCTTCATAAAGCACTTCAGCATCCATGCCACACTTATTCGCTTCTTCAACCATCCATGACGTTGCACTATGCGGTGCATGTTCATGCACTGACTTATAGATCATCCAAAGCATCACGTGTCTCCTTTCATCGATGGTTCCATCATATCACACCTTAACACGAAAAAAAATGAGCGCGTAAACACTCATTCTTCTTCAACAACAAAGACGGACCGTACCATTTCAGAACGATTGCCGAATGCATCAATCGCAACATAGGTAATACGGTATTCACCAGGCATTGATATAACAACATCACCTTGCACTTCAACCTCAACATCCAAACCACTATTATCGCTAACTTCAACACCTGCATCAATCCATTCAGTATCAACCAAAACGGTATCAACACCAGGCTTTAACGTAAGGACCGGTGGAGTTGTATCAATAACATCAACCACACGAACCACGCGACGTGTCACATTCTGATACGTAGTTTCATATACAATTTCATACGTCCCAACCACTTGCGTATCCACAGTGTTTTTTACAACGTTTACCGTATGGGATTGTCCTTCAAGCGTGGCAGTGGCCCCAGAATCTTCATACGTTGAACCCACTTCAATCGTATCAACGCTTGGATTGAGTGCAATCGTTAAAGTTTCAGGGTTGCGTGACTCAACACACCCTACTAACAAGAATCCTGTTAATGCAATAAGCAAGAAAATATTATAGCGCATACTGTTCACGCCCTTTCTCAATAATCACTGCGTGGTTTAGACTATGTAGTCCATTCATCGACAACTCTATGACGTGTACAATCCTAACTTTTTCATAGGTTGTACCATCGACGTTTACACGGTAAATAATTTCATAAGCTCCAGGTGTTGATGTATCCACGTTTCCTTCTATTTCTATGTCGCCTTCTGTCGTTTGGGCACCTACTTCCTCATAAGTACCACCAACAAGAATCGTTTCAATCCCTGGATTTAACGTAATATCAACCGGAGTTTCACTCCTTAACACACGAACATGGCGAATGATTGATGTGACTTTTTCACCATTGTCGAATAGTTGATATTCAATTTTATATTTGCCAGGTATCGAATCATCTACTGTGCCCTTGCGCTCAATGCGTAAAATATCATCATCAATGGTCACACCCGCATCATTCCATGTATCTCCAGCGCGAACGGTATCAACCCCTGGCGCAAGGCCAACACTACCTTTAATAAATGTGCGTTCATATAGGGGATAAACATCCATGGATTCATAAATAGCTTCGAGCGGTTCACTCCAACCAATAAATGTGTACGTAAAGTGTTTATCGTCAGGTTTTTCTACGCCTTCAGGTGCTTCTAAATCATCACCGCTTTCAACGAACACTTCTTTTATCAATGTTTCACGGTCATACGAAAAGAACCGAATCGTTAACACATCTCTTGCGTAGCGACCATACAAGGTTAATCCATCATTCACCGTTTCATCTTCATACAATGCATCAAATGATGCATCCTTATACCATCCTAAAAATGTATACCCTTTTTTATCAATCTCTAGTTGCGGTGCAATTTCTCCATCTGCAACACGGAGCTGTTCAACCACCGCATCATCAATCGTGTAGTTAACTAGATGAACGGTTTGCACAAAATGCGCATAAAGCGTTAAATCTCCATCAATCAATTGTGGAAAATACCGCGCTTCATACGCTGTATCTAAAAACCAATCCACAAATACGTCATTATTGTCTTCGAGTTCTGGAGCATGATATTCAGTACCAAAAGCAACACTTTCTATTGCGTAGATTTCTCCCGCTTTCATCAAGGTTACTTGATAAATTTCCGGTGTAAAGGATCCATAAAGCGTTGTATCTTGATTAATCAAGGTTGCTTCATACGGTATTTCCATTGATGCATCCTTATACCATCCAGAAAATATATGACCATTTTTTTCAGGAGCACTTGGGGCAAACACTTGATCTTCACGGACCAATTCATAATCAAATACTTCATCATCAACCATTAAATCTACGCGATAGGTTTCTAGTTTGGTGAACTTCGCATAGAGTGTTAAATCCCCTTCAACTGGACCGTTTTCATAAGGTGTTGTAAAAGTAGCATCCGTATACCATCCTTCAAAACGGTACCCATCTTGCTTAGGATCATCTAACGTAATAGATTCTCCATGTTCAACGATGATGGTTTCATCAGGCTGATTTTCAAAAACCAATCGCACCGTATGGAATGCTGAATCATACCGAGCGTATAAGGTTGTATCCTCTATA
>PWME01000187.1 GCA_003559235.1 Mollicutes bacterium
ATAATAATCTCTATACAAAAAAAGCCTTGCACGCTTTTCTCATTGCGATACAAGGCTTTTTTTTTGACTCGTCGGGGCGACAAGATTTGAACTTGCGACCCCTTGCACCCCATGCAAGTGCTAACTGTTTGGTACTCTATTGTTTACTTATTTTCATAGACCAATATTATCCCATTCCATTCCACGCTTCAGCCACATCATTACCCAAATCCATATTTAATGCGTCTGCATACTGCATAGTCGTTTTGATACTTGAATGCCTCATCCATTTCATGACCTTATAAGGTGAGACATTTCTTCGAAGCAGCTCAATACAGCAGGTGTGTCGCAAGTCATGTATTGACAAGTGTTCTTTATCAGGTAAATATTTTTTAGTGTATTTTTTAAACGTTCTATTTGTTCTCTTAACATCAACTCTGCCAAAAAGAAGGTCTTCGGGCTTTTTTCCTTTTGAATACCTTTCGACAATTTCATTTAGGTGTTTAATACCATGTATTGGCATTCTTACATTGTTAGCAGCTTTGGTTTTAGCTTTTTCGTGTCCAACTCGAATTTCCTTTGTAATTGCGTCATAATCTGACACCCTTAATCGCAAAGTTTCTCCAATTCTTAACCCTGTTTTATACTGCCACCAAATGAGGTCACAGAGCCAAAGCGAATTTCTATCATGTTTTTGATAGCCCTTTTCAATATCTGACTTAACGCTTTGTTTTATCCCCTCAATCAGTTTCTTTAATTCCTCTTCTCTGAAGTATCTGATTATATCTGGAGGGTTACATTCCATTTTATTTACTTTTATTTCAGATATATCAATTTTTGTTTTTTCATTTTTGTTAAGCCATCGAACAAATGTATTAAGTCGAGTTTTATGTGATTTGCGTGATTCAAGTTTCAATGATGACCTGTTGATGAATTTGTTTACGTCATTTGCCGTTAATTGAGCAACCAGTATATCTCCTGTGCATTGCACGAAATGTTGAAGAACAACTTTGTTTACGCTACTTGTATGATTGCTCCAATCACCTTTTTTATGAATAAAATATTCTTCAACCGCTTCTTTTATATATATATCTGACACATTCATTGATGGCACTTTTTGCCTCCAAGGGTCAAATTCTCCTTTTTTATAAAGTTCATCACACTTTCTTTTAATATCCTCAACAGCTGACTTTCTATACTTTTTTCTATTATAGTACAGCTTCTTCTCATTAGGGTTCTTAGATGATGATGTGTATTTTATAACATAGTATTGTCCTGTTTTGTATAATGTTGACATAATATCCCTCCATTGTTTTTCGTTATATATTACGATGTTAACGCAATGCGATAACATATATTACCTATAACCTCGCTGATTATATACAAATGCGAAACACGCATTGTATGGCGAACAACATAAATAAATATGGACTTAAATGAAGAATTCAACAATATTAAAGTTAAACTTGACACAATTATTGAAAGCATGTCAAAAGAACGAAATGAACTCAGAAGAAGCACAGACTATCAACCCACTAGAGGGCATGAGAAGCAATACTTTTCTATTTCTGAAGCTGCTGAATATTTAGGTATCTCTGTATCATCTTTTAAACAAATTGCTAATAGCCAGAAACTTACAACATATAGATTTGCTAATGTGAAGAAAAATCTATTTAAGAAACATGACATAGAACGCTTGGTTAATGTAAAGTACCCTTCATTAAACTAATATCAAGTCAATACAAATACATTCTTGGAGAGGATATTCTGATGATGTAGTTTCTTTTTCGGATTAATTACCTGTATGATTAACATTGCTTTTGGGGGTAATACATTGCAGATAAGAATTAATCCAAAAAAACTACTGCCCATTCCCGACCTTCACATAATTGACTTAGGAACACTACTATGAGCAAAAAAATCAAATTCGACCCCAACCACATGATAATCACCGTTAATAAGTTCAATAGAGCATGTATTTACATTACTTATGAATATCTGAAAGATAACTTTAATGTTGAAGACGTTGGCGATTTAACAAAAGAAATTAAAGATGAGTTTCGCTCTTTAGTCCCGAATCCAGAATCATATAGAGAAGTTGCTATTGGTGGTGTAGAGGCCGAATACCTGCATAGCATCTTAGAAGATGGAGAAACTCAAGTTATGTGATTTTTGAAGGTCAATTGATTTATGGCCTGAATTTTTCCCTGTTCCTCAGCAGCATGGTCAACAATTTTTTTTCAGTAGCTTGAAAGCAAAATCCGAATCCTGAAAATGCAATCAAACTATTTCCGAATATCTCATATAAGATGCAAGAAGAGCAACTTGTCAAGGACAGGTTCCCCAAACGGGTTTGTTTTCTTCAGCAAGGGGACAGTCGATAGAAAAGCTTAATGGTTCAAAAGGAATATTCTTGACACACCATTCATTGATAGGTTGATTAAACTTACTTCCTCTAAACATCTCTCTCATATCTATAACGTTGGATACATCCCAGCTCGCAAGTGGTTGGTTGAATAGGCTATTTGAGAACATTAGTCTCATCTCCTTTGCACAACCCACATCCCAGTTTTCAATTGGCTTGTTAAATATAGATAGCATAAACATGCCTGAAAAATCAACTACACTACTAACAATCCACCTGTCAATCGATTGGTTAAATCTTGAGTTGTGAAACATCCCGCTCATATCAGTCACATTACTAACATCCCAATCTCCTATGGGTTGGTTGAATATAGACCCTTCAAACATCTCACTCATATCTGTAACACTACTAACATCCCAATCTCCAATGGGTTGGTTGAATGGTGAATTCCTAAACATACAACTCATATCTGCAACATTACCCACATCCCAATCCCCGAAGGGTTGGTTGAATGGAGTGTTATAAAACATGCCACTCATACTCTTGACACTACCCACATCCCATTCTCCAATGGGTTGGTTGAATGGAGTGTTATAAAACATACCACTCATACTCTTGACACTACCCACATCCCATTCTCCAATGGGTTGGTTGAATGAGGAATCCATAAACATCCAACTCATATTTTTAACTTTACTCACATCCCAACCTCCTATCGGTTGATTAAATGGGGTGTTATAAAACATCCAACTCATACTCTTGACACTACTCACGTCCCAATCTCCAATGGGTTGATTAAATATTGACTCTTCAAACATATTACTCATATCAGTCACATTACTTACATCCCAATTTCCTATTGGACTGATAATTGAATTTGTAAATTTTCTTGACCTAAACAACTCACTCATATCTGTTATTAATGATGTGACAACCTTCGTCAAGTCAGAACCCTTTTCTATTCTTTGTTCCAACAGTTCCCTATCAACCACTTCATACTCAACTCCATTTACGACTTCTTTATAGCCAACCTTACAATTTGGAGTACATTTAATGGTTATGCCGTTTTCGTCAAGGTAGATTCTTGGTTCTGCGATATCGTTCATCGTAAGAAATTTTTGTGAGTTAATATTTCGTGCAAGGTCAAAATTACATTCAATTGGTATATTGACCAGTAGTTACTATTGAATAATAGAAGTACTTAGCTGAATTTGAGGTTGCTGGAAGGGAAGCATAATTATTGGACGGGCTCAGATTAATCAGATATTCTCACACCATTTCTATAAACTCCTGAACTACGTTTATCTTCACTACCATCTTCATTATAAACCTCCCAACGTCCTTCTTTTTTTCCTTCTTTGTAGGTTCCTTTCTCCCTCAGTTGTCCGTTTTCATAATAACTTTCATACGAACTATTGAGTTTCTCTTTTTTGTAGGTTCCTTTCCTACTCAATTCTCCGTTTTTGTGATATTCCTCAAACGGACCTTCCAATTCCCCATTTATGAAGGTTACTTTCCCTTCCAACTGTCCGTTTTCGTAATACCCTTCACACAATCCCTTTGGCTCCCCATATACGTAGTATCCTTTCATACTCAGTTTTCCATTATCGTGATACCTTAGAAATAGACCCTCTTTACTCCCATAATTATAAGTTACCTTTTCCATCATCATTCCATTCATATGATACCACTCCACCAATCCATCCAATCTGCCATTTCTAAGTTGTCCTCTACTCTTTATCTGTCCATTATCATAGAACACCTCAAAAGGACCCTCTTTTACACCATTAGAATAAAGAATTTCAAACTCTAATTGTCCATTACTATGATAAAATCTAAAAATACCATCTCGATATGAGTAATTGAAATGAGGTAGTTTATTTTTACACGGTATCAATCCCCAGACATAAAATTCAGTTGCTATTTCTAGTGTATCATATCCCACCTCTCCTATCTTGTAGTGGCCTTTCTCTTGTAATTGTCCATTTTCCCAATATATTTCAACTGGCCCAGACCATTTACCTTCTTTGTAATATTCCTTAATCCATAACTGTCCGTTTTCATGATACTGCTCAAACGGGCCTTCTTTTCTCCCATCTTTGTATGTTCCTTTCTCCCTCAATCGACCGTTTTTATGATACTGCTCAAACGGACCCTCCATATCCCTTTTTATATATGTTCTCTTCCACTCCAACTGTCCGTTTTCTTTATACAACTCAAAAAGTCCGTGAGGTATTCCTTCCTTGAAAGTCCCAACCATCCACAATTGACCATTGGGATACTTTGAATAACCAACTCCTGTCAGTAATCTCCCTGACATATCCCATACGGGAGTATTTCTTTCAATATAATTATCATATCGTTCCTTCAGATTCGGTATTTCAACACGGGGTTGATTGTCAGAACTTTCAGAGTTAAACGATTGGTCTTTCATACTGATGAAATTTTATGAGTTCCAAGTGGTAAGAAAATGGGTAAGTAATAAAATAAAGGATATTCTAATCAGAATAGGAGATTCTCTCTCCATTACTAAAAACACCAATTAGAATAACATCCCCATAATCGTCACATCCTTCCCATCGTCCTTCTTTTTTTCCATTTTTAAGTGTTCCTTTCACTTTTAGTCGACCGTCCTCGTGATACTCCTCAAACGGACCGTCCCATTTACCGTCTATGTAGATTCCTTTCAACTTCAATTGTCCGTTTTCATAGAACCTTTCTATAGGCCCATCATAATCTCTTTCATATTTACCTCTTATGAAGACTCCTCTCTCCTTCAACTGCCCATTTTCATAGAATATCTCAAAGGGTCCTTCATATTCGAACTTTTTGAAGGTTCCTCTCTCTAATAACTTACCATTTTCATAAAAATACTCATAAGGGCCATCAAGTATACGGTTACTGTAGTTTTTTTTCTCCTTTAACTGTCCGTTTTCGTAATACTCCACAAACTGACCCTCACCCCACCCATCTATATAGTATTCTTTCACTTGCAACTGACCATTCTCATAATACAATTCATACGGACCATTCCTTTTACCATCTTTATAGTACTCCCTCGTTCTCAACTGTCCATTCTTACTATAATACTCCGAAATCCCATTCTTTTTCCCTTCTTTGTAAGTTTCTATTGTCCTCAAATTTCCGTTCTCGTAATACTCCACAAACTGACCTTCTTGCCTCCATTTTACATATGTCCCTTTCACCTTCAATTGTCCATTCTCGTAATACTCCTCATACGGTCCATTCATATTTCTATAATATCTGAATCCCTTTTCCTTTAACTGGCCGTTTACATAATATTTCACAAACGGGCCATCCCATTTACCATCTTTGTAAGTTTCTTTCTCCCACAACTGTCCGTTTTCGAAATACGACTCAAACGGGCCCTCTCTTTTCCCATCTTTCAAGGTTCCTTTATTCTTCAAACGTCCATTTTCATAAAACTCTTCAAATAGACCATCCAATTTCCCATTATTGTAAACCCTTTTCCACTTCAACTGTCCTTTTTCACCATACAATTCGAATGAACCATGAGGTATCCCATCCTTGAAAGTTCCAAACATCAACAATTGACCACTTGAATACTCCGAATAACCAATTCCAGTTAGTGGGTTTCCTGACAAATCCCTTACGGGTGAATTATTTTTTATCCAATTTGAAAATCGTTCTTCCAAGTTCGGTATTTCGACACGGGGTTGATTGTCAGAACTTTCAATGTTCTTTTTCGGGGATAATGAGTCCTTCACATTGATTTGATTTTTTCTCTGATAAAAACTATCTCGAAATTGATTTAATATTGATTTAATAGTTTTCATAGGTCTGTGGTCTCATTCAAGGTGATACAACGAATATAGAAAATATCGGGATATTCCGGTTGTAGCGAGGGAAATATGTAATCTGGAATGATGGATTGAGATGGCCTAATTTCTATAAATCCTGAAAACTTCAAATCCCCTGTGCATGATAATTTGAGTCTGCTTCATCAGAAAATTGACGTC
>PWME01000190.1 GCA_003559235.1 Mollicutes bacterium
ATGTTAAAAATCAACTCTTTGCCACACTTGAAACATCAAGTCGACGGATTGAGCTTAAAAACCATAAGCCCTTTGTATTAACTGATACCATCGGCTTTGTGTCTAACTTACCACATGATCTAATTGATTCCTTTAAATCAACCCTTGAAGAAATTCGCGAAGCTGACTTGTTGTTGCACGTTGTCGATTTCTCAAACCCATATTACTTTTATCAAATTATGACCACACAAAAAGTGCTTGAAGAACTTGGGGTTGAAAACATCGAAACGCTTTATGTTTTCAACAAAATCGACCTTAATAAAGACAACTTACCACACGGTTTTTCACCGAGTGTAAAAGTATCTTTAACCGAAGATAAAAACATCGATGTATTGATTGATGAGGTGCTTACATTACTTGAAAAGGATGACGCAACCATCGTGTATCGCATCCCCTTTGAAGAAGGCAGTGTTCTCAATACATTGAATGAATATGCAAATATCTTAGATGAATCTCATGACGATGAAGGCACGATTGTGAAAGCCCGTGTATCGCCGCTGCTTAAGCAACAGTTAAAATCGTACGAAATGTAACAAAAAAAGCGCTTTGGCGCTTTTTTATTGGATAATAAATGTTATATTAATGTCTCAAAATACGCTATAATAGCAGATTTTAGAGCTTGTATCGTTTCTATTTTCATAATATTTCTACGCAGCGCAGTTGCATTGGGTAATCCTTTAACATACCATGCGACATGAGCACGCATTTCATAGACCGCGACATACTCTCCTTTAATAGCGCATAAACGCTCGATATGTTCAATGATAAGATCGCGGCGAGATTTATAGTCCATAAAGTCATCGTAAACGCCTGTTTCTAAATACTCTACTGTTTGCTTAATTAACCAAGGATTGCCAAGTAATGCACGCCCAATCATCACCGCATCACACCTAGTTTGGTTTAGCATCAACAAAGCATCTTCAGGGGTTTTAATATCGCCGTTACCAATAACAGGAATATTTACTGCCGCTTTAACGGCTTTAATAATACCCCAATCGGCTTTACCGCGATACATTTGGGTTTTGGTTCTACCATGAATCGCAATAGCCGCAACCCCAGCGTTTTCTAATGATTGGGCAATCTCTACCGCATTAATTGAGTGTTCATCCCACCCTGAACGTATTTTTGCGGTGATGGGTTTATCACTAACCTCAACCATCGCTCGCACGAGCGTTTCAATACGTTGCTTATCACGCATTAAAGCAGCACCACCATTGTTTTTTACCACTTTGGGCACAGGACACCCGATATTAAAATCAATAAGTTGTGCAGCCGATTGTGTATTAACAATGCGCGTTGCTTCTTGCAAGGACGCCACTTCTGAACCAAAAAGTTGTAATGCCACAAGCCCTTCATCCTCAGCAACATGAATCATCGATGTTGTGCGATCATTGCCGTAGGTTAAGCCTTTATCACTCACCATTTCACTATAAGAAAGTCCAATGCCCATGCGATGGTAAATCGCACGTACTGGACCATTTGAAATGCCTGCCATCGGTGCAGCGATGACGCGATTCTTGAGTGTTACGTTGCCGATTTTAACCATGGTTGTCACCTCGTATTTTGCCTATATATTGTGCCATAATCCATTGGCTTTTTCAAACCTTTTGTATGCATTGGTGCGTTATGCTATAATACCGTAGGTGATACTATGAAAGATTACTTAGTAAAAGCTTACGGGTTTGGTGGTACCGTACGCATTTATGCAGCTACCACCAAACATCTCGTTGAACGCGCGAGAGAAATTCATGACCTATGGCCAACAAGCGCTGCCGCTTTAGGACGATTATTGACGGTTAGTGTCGTAATGGGCGCCATGTATGGGAAAGATGATAGTTTAACCGTTCGCCTTCAAGCCGATGGGCCACTTGAAGGTATGGTTGCCACAACCGATGCGCACGGACATGTCCGCGGCTACGTTGGAAATCCGCATGTATTTTTGCAGTACAATGACGGCAAACTCAATGTCGGTCAAGCGGTAGGTAACGGGCATATCCATGTGACAAAAAATTTACGGGTTCGCCCTATCTTTACCAGCACTAGTACCATTCAAACCGGTGAAATCGGTGAAGATTTTGCTTACTACTTTACGCAAAGCGAACAAATCCCTTCTGCTGTTGCACTCGGGGTTAAAGTTAACCCTGATAATAGTGTGCTTAACGCTGGTGGCTATATTGTTCAAATTATGCCTGGGTGTCCAGATGATGTCATTGAAACCATTGAACAACGCTTAAAAAATTTACCCCCGGTTACGGCAATGCTTGAAGATGGTAAAAGTCCTGAAGGTATTATCGAAGCCTTGACCAATAATGATCAAGAGTGGCTGCAAACGATGCCGCTTGAGTATGCATGTGATTGCTCAAAAGCAACGTTTGAGCGCGGTCTCATAGCCCTCGGCGAAAAGGAACTTCGAACCTTACTAAAAGAAGACGGTATGATCGAGACCGTCTGCCATTTTTGCTTAACAAAATACCGCTTTGATACTAAAGCGATTGACGCATTAATCGAACAAACCAAAAAGGGTTAATGTTCAAAAAATAAGCCGTTTCCCATCACTGGGAGACGGCGTTTTTTATGTGTATAAAGGATACTTTTTCGTGAGCAGTGCAACGCGTTCACGTACGGCATCAAGTGCAAAATCATTATTTGGGTTCATTAACGCATCATGAATGAGCGCTGCAACCTCAACCATGTCAGTTGCCTCAAACCCTCTTGTCGTCAAAGCGGGCGTTCCAAGCCGTATTCCACTTGTAATGAACGGTTTTTCGGGATCGTTTGGGACAGTGTTTTTATTACAGGTAATGTTAACTTTTTCTAACAGTTTTTCTGCGTCTAAACCCGTTAGTCCCGTACGCGATTTAACTTCAACCAACACCAAGTGGTTGTCCGTTCCACCACTAACAACATTAAACCCTCGTTCCATAAGCGCTTCTGCGAGTGCTTTAGCGTTTTCCACAACAGCACTTTGGTACGCTTTAAACTGTGGGCTTAACGCTTCTTCAAACGCGGCTGCTTTTGCGGCAATGACATGCATTAACGGACCCCCTTGAATCCCTGGGAAAACAACGCGATTGATTTTCTTGTATAATTCAGCGTCATTTGTCATCACAATACCGCCACGTGGTCCTCGTAATGTTTTATGGGTTGTCGAGGTAATAACGTCTGCGACCTCACAAGGATTATTATGAAGTCCCGCCGCAATTAGGCCAGCGATATGCGCAACATCTGCCATGAGTTTTGCGCCTACTTGATCTGCGATCTCACGAAATTTCTTAAAGTCGATTTCTCGCGAGTAAGCACTGGCTCCTGCCACAATTAAGCTCGGATTTACTGCTTTCGCAACTCGCAATACCTCATCGTAATCAATACGTTCAGTTTTTTCATCAACACCATAGCTATGAAACGTATAATCAACACCACTAAAGTTTAACGGATGTCCATGGGTTAGATGCCCGCCGTGATCTAAGCTCATGCCTAAAACAACGTCACCTGCTTTAATAATACTGCGGTATGCGGCCATGTTTGCGGTTGACCCAGAGTGGGCTTGAACATTGACGTATTTAACATTAAACAATTTCTTCAACCGTTCACGGGCTAAATTTTCAACGGTATCGACATGCACGCAGCCACCGTAGTAGCGTTTTCCTGGGTAACCTTCAGCGTATTTGTTTGTCAAAATACTTCCCGCAGCTTCTAAGACTGCATCACTAACAAAGTTCTCGCTTGCAATCAATTCAAGATGTCCTTCTTGGCGGCGTTTCTCATTTTCCATTGCTTCAAACAGTTCAGGGTCGTGGGTTTTGATTGTATCCATCATCATTCTCCTATTGTCGTGGAATTGTGACAATACCACGTTCGTTTTCGATATCAACGACAATTTTTTCATCATAGCGTGTCGGAATACTCTTGCCGACAAAATCCGGCCTAATTGGCATTTCGCGATGTCCACGATCAACCAATACAGCGTACGTTATTTTTTTCGGTCTTCCTAAATCAAACACTGCTTCAAGTGCTGCACGTGCCGTTCTTCCTGTGTATATAACATCATCAACAAGTAAAATTTCTTTCCCATTAACATCGATTTGTGGAATATCGACATCGGCTTGTTTTTCATCATCACGGTATTTGCGAATATCTAAAGGATAACATGACAACTCACAGTTTTCAGCAGTACTTATGCTTTCGGTAATTAATTTTGCGACTGGATAGCCATTATGCTCAATCCCTAGCACAATTAAGTTATTAATATCACCATGATATTCTAGTATTTCATGACCCATGCGGCGAATCGTGCGTAACATCGCATCATACGCTAAAACAATTTTCATTGTAACACTCCTCTTTTGGGGCGTGCTTTCATTGTATACGATAGATGTCTTGATGTAAACCACTGCCACGTGTACGTAGGGCGTTATACATAGTCTTAAACATTATTGCGCCAAACGACGGTTCAACAATACAGTTAAAAGCATTACTATAATCGTTCCAATAATAATAAACCCTGCGCTTACCATCCAAAATGCTTCGGGCAATAAAGGAATCAAAACGTAATAAGGCAACGTCCATGGATTATCGGTGAAGAAGAAAAAGAGCTCATGAAACCACGTAAAAATACGGTTAAAATCAATTAAGATCCACGTTCCAACAAACACAATAATCCCTAAGGGCAACCAAAATATATTGCGCAGTGTGTAATGGAACATGGCGCGGTCTCGCTTAAAGAAAAAGGTTAATATCCCACCAATTGCAAAAACTCCAAACAGGGCAGCAGCGCGCAAAAACGTGTAAACAATGCGAACATCTTCCATGTGTAATATTTCAGTTTCAAGCATAACGGGTTCATCGTCTTCAGGCGTTGCCCCAAACCTTAAATCATCGCGTTGATAGTTCAAGTATCTTATCAACTCTCGCGCTACATAATCGTGGTCATAAAAAATATCTTCATGACTTGCATAAAGTCCTTTTGAGAGTTGCATATAGGGATTCGTCGTCAATAGTGATGCAAACAATGTCATAAGCACAATTGGATAAAAGACCCACACCACAACCGCCAAAACCTTTTTCATGTCAATCACATCCTATGGAAGAAAAGGCGGAGCGTTTCCGCACCGCCCAGTTTATTTTACAGCTTTTCAACCATCGTAAAGCATTCAATGGTGTTTTGCAAGAGGGATGCAATCGTCATCGGTCCCACCCCACCAGGGACAGGTGTAATGAACGACGCTTTGTCTTTGACACTCTCAAAATCCACATCACCGACAAGTTTTCTCTCACCGTTAACTTCGATGCGGTTGACACCAACATCAATGACAACAGCTCCTTCTTTAACCATGTCTGCCGTAACCATATTTGGTCGCCCAACCGCAGCCACTAAGATGTCTGCTTCTAACGCTTCCTTTTTCATATCAAGCGTTCTTGAGTGGGCTATCGTAACCGTTGCGTGTTCTTTCAATAAAAGCATTGAAACAGGTTTTCCAACAATGTTTGAGCGTCCAATAACAAGTGCTTTTTTCCCTTTAATTTCAACACCCGTGCTCTTTAACATCGTGAGTATCCCCTTAGGGGTTGCTGGTAAAATCGCCTCTTGTCCAAGATGGACCGCTGCTACATTTAATGGGTGAAACCCATCGACATCTTTTTCTTTTTGAATCGCAAGCAATACTTTGTTTTCATCGATATGCTTTGGCAATGGTAATTGAACCAATATACCATGTGTGTCTGGATCTTCATTAAACTCTTGAATGATTTTTAACAGTTCATCTTCTGTAATGGTTTCTTCTTTTTTTAGAATTGTTGAACGAATCCCAGCCTTTGCGCATGCTTTCCCTTTCGCTTTTACATAAGACTCACTGGCTGCGTCTTCACCTACTAGAATGACGACAAGGTGTGGCACTTTGCCATGTTTTGCCTGTAAAGCTTCAACTTGGGTTTTCACCTCAGCACGAATCGTTTTAGATAATGCTTTTCCACTAATAATTTCTCCCATGGTCATCTCCTTCATATGATTTGGCGCGAAGCGCCTTTATGGTTGTTTAGTCGATACGGTATTGGTCTACGATTTCTCCGTAAAACACAATATGGGTATCTTTATGGGGATAATGCCTTGTTTGAATTGCTTTAGGTATCAATGCTGGTTCTTGACTTTGTGTGTATATAATGTTGCATTCATAATGCAGTGCGCATTCAGCGATAATCGGTGATTTAACGCGCTTTGCGGGCTTTAAGGTTAGAGACGCTTTTTGAAACTTATCAATGTCTCTTCCAGACTCTGTTCCTGCTA
>PWME01000232.1 GCA_003559235.1 Mollicutes bacterium
CGTAGTGAATACGTTTTAAATCGGTCCGCATGGCAACACGTAATTTTGCGTCTAAGTTTGAAAGCGGTTCATCGAGTAAAAATACTTTTGGTTTGACCGCAATCGCTCTTGCGACTGCAACGCGTTGGCGTTGACCACCAGAAAGCTGTGAAGGATAGCGTTTAAGTAACGGGGTAATATCGCTGATCTTTGCGACATAATCAACGGTATCCTTTATTTCTTGACGAGATTTTTTATGCAGTTTCAACACGTAAGCGATATTATCATACACCGTCATATGTGGCCAAACCGCATAGCTTTGAAAAATCATTGACATGTTTCGATAGCGGGGTTGTAAATTGGTAATTTTTTTGCCATCAAGCACAATGTTGCCACGGGTGACGCGCTCTAATCCCGCAAGCATGCGCAATGTTGTCGATTTTCCACAACCAGAGGGGCCGAGAAATGCGATGAATTCACCTTTTTCGATTTCAAGCGAAAAGTTTTTAACCGCTTCGACTTTTCCACCAAATGTTTTTGATAAATTATCAAGTTTTAAATATGCCATAATGTCTACCTCTACCCCCAAATCCGGTTGATATAGTCTTTAAGTAAAAACGTGAATATAAGCGCAGGAATAATTAAGATAATAGCGCCAGCAGAAGCATAATGAATCGCGCCTGTTGCCCCAATTGAACGGAAAATCAGCAATGCAAGCGTCTCATTTCGGTCGGTTAATAAGAGGGCAACCGCGGCGTCATTCCAAGCAATGATAAATGCATACATGCTTGCGGCTGCAAACCCAGGAATAACGAGTGGTATGGTAATGCTTCTTAATGTGCGTAATTTTGTCGCTCCGAACACATAACTCGCTTCCTCAAGTTCTTTATCGATGCCTAAGAAGATGCTTCGCGTGATCCAGGCCGTTAACCCAATATTTGGGATTGAATAAATGAAAGCAAGCCCAAGCATCGTATCAAACATACCATAACGGATTAGTAGAATTGCCATAGGAACTGATATAGAAATAATTGGAAACATACGAACAACCAAAGCGGCTAAACCAATGGTTTCTTTTCCTTTGATTTTCGTACGTGCCAACGTGTATCCCACTGCACCCCCGATTGATAAACTAAGAAGAATGGTGTAAAAAACTGCTAAAATACTGTTGATGAGGGCATCGCGTGCCCCACTAAATATTTCAAAGAATTTTTGGTAGTTTGCAAATAGATTTTTACGATAGCGCAGTTCTATAACTTCATCGGTTTCACGAATGGGTTCAATATCGTTTTCAAGAACTTCTGGTTCAGTGTAGATATTTAAGTAGCGTTCAAAATAGCGCGCCATTTCTTCAAAATTGTCACTACGATAAAGCGCTTGTCTTCGTTCTTTTGTCGCATAGCGGTATATTGTGAAAGCTTCCCGATCTTCATCCCATTCAGCCTCAAGTTCAACGGTTAAGTTGGGGATGAAGTTTTTCGGAAAATCTCCAAGCTCAATATTGCTTGATAAAGAAATTGTCGTTAAATACATTAAGGGAACCAATACAATCGATACAACCAAAGCAACCAACACATAGAGCAAGCTATGTCTAATAATCTTATTCATCGGCCTTCCTCCATTCTGTCTTACCACTTGTCAAGCGAACAAACAAGAAGGCAACCGTGAGAATGACAAACAAGGTGAATACCGAATAGCTAACCGCCATACGATAGTTTGCATCGGTGCGTGCGACAACACTCATATAATAGACAACGCGTTCTAGCAAATAAGGGACCCGTCCGTAACCAAAAATCATGACACTGATTAACCATACTTGTAAGCCAGCAATTAAACGCAATAATAATGCGGTAACAATCGAAGGTTTAATGATCGGAATGACGATGTCTTTAACAGCCCTACCGCGTGATGCACCAAACACTTGGGCGGCTTCAGAAAGTTCTCTATTAAAGTTTTGTAATCCTGCCAAAATGATAATCATGACAGAAGGTAATACTGTCCATGTATCAATTAAAACAATAGTCATGACGGCGCGCGTTCCTGTGACGTTTGTCCATAACGTACGACCATCAAGCACACCTAAACTTTCAAGCACTGTTTGTAATCCTGTGACATGGAATAGTGAGTTTAACCAGCCGGCTTCGGTTAATCCTGTGTTCCATAAAATACCCACAGCCGCTTGTGGCAATGCCATGGGAATAATCATGAAAAATAAGAATAATCGTGACCCTTTGAATTTCTTGTTGATGAGCAATGCAAGTAAAATCGCTAAGAAAAATTGTAATGTTAATGAAACAACCGCAAAGACAAGCGTATTAATAAGCGCTCGCATAAAACGACTTTCATTGAACATGTTTATAAAATTTTGTAATGTTGGTGTACCATCAACTGTGGTAAAACTTTGAAAAATACTCATGACAACAGGCAAAAGCCAGAACAATAAATAAAATAGCAATGCTGGTAATAAAAGCATATAAGGGCTTTTCACTATACGTTTTATGCTATGTATGACCGTTTTGCGTTTCGACATGGTCATGACTCCTTATTATTTAATCTTCTCACTCAACCCAAGCATCTTCATTGTAACTTATGTTCGTATTGACTTGCAATGTTGTGACGGTGAAATTGGACAAAAAAATGCACAAGAAGGGGTGATTCCCCTTCTTGCACAAGTTAATATAGGGGATTTTAATCTCCGATGTATAGGTCCTCAAGATCAGATTGTGCCTCTTCAAGTTTAGCAACTAAGTTTTCTTCATCAATTGAGCCGTCCATGATACCTTCATAAATGTCATCATAAACGCCTTTAACGGCTGAAAAATCAGAATAGTCAGGAATCATTTGTAATCCTTCAACGTTCGCATTGGCAATGGTATCAAGAGCGATTTCTAACACGAAGTCTTCAGGATCGTCACCGAGTTCAGCTTCTTCAATGGTTGGAATGGTACCAAGTGCGGCATGACGGATTTTTGCTTCTGAAGTCATAAACTCAATAAACTTCTCTGCAAGCTCTTGATTTGGCGCGTTATTGACAATACCAACACCATGTCCACCGGCAATTGAACCCGCTTTGCCATCGTCACCAAGTGGTCCTGGATAGACACCATATTTAGCAGGTGCAGTGGCATAAGTTGAAGCGACAACCGCCATATGTTCAAATGCTAAATAGACAGAATCATCAAGCAGTAATCCTTCTCCAGCCGCGTTGTTAATGCTTTCTGGATGGATAGCATCTTTCATGGCAAGGACTTGTTCCCAAGCACGAATATTGCCTGCATCATCCATTTTTGGAAAAGTGCCACCGTGTGACAATGCCATACCACCAATTTGATATAGCAATTGTCCATCTGGTAATGCCTTCATGAACACTTTATGTCCTTCCATGTTGTTACCCCACTCAACGTAGTCATCCCACGTGTAATTACCGGCTTCAAGATCAGCTTCAGTTAAATCTCCCGGTAAGTCGTCCAACGCGTCTAAGTTTGCGATGGTGACATACACATCCGCGTTAATTGGGAAGAAGTAGCGGGTGTCGTTCATGTGCGTGTTTGCATCAAAGGTCGTGATGAAGGTTCGATCGTCCATGTCTGCTTCAAGTTGTGAAACATCAAGCATGTAGTCTTCTTCTAAGTAATAAATCATGTTTCCAAAGTGAGAAATAAGTAAATCAACGGTGTGTTCGCCAGTTTGTTGTTCAACGTCGATTTTGTTGAAAGCATCCGAATGTCCGAGTTGTTCAAAACGGATTTCAACATTGTGCTCTTCTTCAAACGGCGCAAACAATTCTTGACGATACAGCTCTTGCTCAGCAACTTGTGAACCAAAGTTACTGACAATTACCAATTCAGGTGTTTCTTCCCGTTCTCCACAACCGACAATTAAAAATATGCCAAGAACGAGTACAAACGCAGTAAACAATTTTTTCATCGATACGACTCCTTTCAGATTTGTGATACTTTAAGTTTATTTTGGATTAGCTAAGTTCATTTTATCATTGCAACTTTGCTTTTAAAATGGTCGCCAAAACAAAAGAAAGCGCATTCTATACGCTTTCTGTATTACCAAGACCAATCGAATAATGTATCACTTAATAGTTTGCTTAATGTATTGTAAGATAAGCTGCGTTTACCAATCTGTGCGTTATACGCTACCATCTCATGGTATTGCGGATGATTTCTTAAAACCTTGAATAACGTTTGCGCGGCGTGATTGATGATGTTTTCATCAAGGTGGTATAATCCATTTGGCCTTGTTTTGTAAGAATCACCAAGTGAAATTACTTTAAAGCCAAGTGGCGAAATATCCGTTTTGAAGACAGGGTATTCAAACGCAACCACGGGTTTTTTGGCAAAGATTGCTTCGATAAATTGGTTACCCCAACCTTCTAGTATACTCGGGTATGTTACTGCATCACACATCGTATAAGCATCCCACAGACTGTAAATTTTATTGGGGGATGCTTGCCGAGATGCACCAATCATATCATTAATAAAATGAACATGAATGTTTTGGGCTTTGCAATGGTTTACCAATGTTTCATGTCTTTTGGGATCCATTTCTGGCATGCCCGCAATAACGAGATGTACAGTGGTATCTTTTGTGATTGGTTTGCCGTTATAGAGCGTATCGCCTTCTGCATTATCAACTAAGGCAGAAAGGTATGCGGTAAGGTCAACCGCAAACTCAATTGCCTTGCGGTCTTCAATACGCGTCGCTTGTAATAAAACAATGTCATCATCAGAAATACCAATCCGTGCGCGCATGTCGCGGTTATAATCATCGACAACCCATGGGTCTTGAGAAAAATCGAAAACATTGGGTACAACCGTCGCCTTAAGCCCTTTGCGCTCAAACAATGCAGTTTGAGCGATTTTATTGATGACGAAGTGTTTGGCTGACTGCTCAAGGGGTGGGAAAACTGTTTTGAGTAAATTTTTGACACCCTCTGTGGTTGGGTGATGATACCGCGCGCGTTCCCAATAAAAATCGTGATGATGATAGGCGATTTTAATGGTGCGTTTTTTGTGTAAGTTCGCAACCGCAACCCCCGCGGGAAGATGCAAACCTAAAGAACCAATATTATTGATAATAAGCATGTCGAGATTTGCGTTATCAATGATGTCACAAAGCGCTTTAGAGATAAAGTTTGCTTCATCTTGAATGACTTGCATAAAGTCATCCTCAGACGCATAATCATCGAATGAGACATAGGCGTTATGAAACAACTTTTTATGTTTTTCACTGCGAATGTTTAAGGCATCAATGGTATGCGTCAGTTCATTTTCGCTTGCCGCAATGTAAGAAACGTGATGGCCAAGCGACTCTAAAACGGTTTTCCATTTTTCCATTTCAAGGGACACACCATCGGTTTCGAGCACACGGTAGTGCATTAAAGCGATATTCATAAATGGTCTCCTTCCTGTTTTTGTAGCCACATGTAACCGTAGGGTTCAAGGTGTAAGGTTGATTGTACGGTTTGATTTGTGATTAAGTCGATGCCTTCAAAAGGGCTATTTATGGTAAATGCCTTTGAAGAAACATTGATGATGACAGCAACCACACGTGTTTTGCCTTTTCTTAGAAAGGCAAACACCTTAGGGTCAATGGTTAAAATGGTTTGTGATGCCGAAGGATTAAATGCGTCAATGGTCTTTCGAACATTAAGCATTGTCAAAAGGGTTTTAAAGATTTTCGCACGTTGTGTGGATGGGTTGTTTAAGGTTTCTTTTAACGTCTTAAAGTCAAGCTTTTCGCGGTTAATTCTGCGTGGAATATTTGAAGTTTTGGCGCCCTCAAAGTCACTGGTTGAACCAAGCAGTGAGTGAACATAAATACCTGGCAATCCACGCATCCCAAGTAACAAAGCATGGGCACCGCAAAATTTCTTAATGGTCATAGATAACGATTCATGATGCTTTTTCAGTGCGTCAAAGTAATTAATGTTTAGTTCATAAACCGATTTTGTCCCATCGCTGTTGTTTTTATAAGAAACCGCACCACCGAGTGACTTGACATGATTCACCAAATCTGAACGGTCAGTTTCTGATATTAACGTTTCGCTTGGTCGCATCCCAATACCATCATGACTGGCTAAAAAGTTAAAATAGGTGTTGCCTTCTTTTAAGGGGGTTTTTTCAAGTGAAACAGCCCACGCTTTTAACGCGGCAGCGGTTTCGCGAAAGTACGCATGCAACACAAGCGGTGGTAAAGGGAATTGATACACCATGTGTGCTTGATCTTGGTCAATACCAAAATAAGCAATGTTTTCGTGATGTGGCACATTGGTTTCGCTAATTAATAAGGTGCCAG
>PWME01000173.1 GCA_003559235.1 Mollicutes bacterium
ACTGAAAATTATGCGATTAAAGAGAATGTACATCCTCGCAAAGTTACCGACGATAACATTGAACTTTTCACAAAACAATTAAAAGCGGTTGGCTTTAGTTTTGATTTTGATCGCGTGGTGGATACGACTGATCCTGATTACTACCGTTGGACACAATGGATTTTTGTGCAACTTTTCAAACGTGGGCTTGCATACCGCAGTAACACGTATGTCAATTATTGTCCATCGTGTAAAGTCGTGCTATCTAATGAAGAATCGCAAGGTGGACAATGCGATCGCTGTGATACACAAGTTGAACAAAAGGAAAAAGATGTCTGGTTTTTAAAAATTACAGCGTATGCGGAAAAGTTGCTAGAAGGGTTAAAAGATTTAGAAACATTACCACGCATTAAAACCGAGCAAGAAAATTGGATTGGAAAATCTGAAGGCGCGCATATTACATTTAGCGTTGCGGATACTGATAGTACGCTTGAGGTTTTTACAACCCGTGCGGATACATTGTTTGGGGCAACGTTTATGGTGTTAGCGCCTGAACATCCTTTGTTAGAAAAACATGCCGATCACATTGAAAACATAAAAGCCATTCAAGCGTATCGGCAAGACGCGAAATTAAAGAGCGAGTTTGAACGGACGCAGCTTGTAAAAGATAAAACCGGTGTAAAAGTTGAAGGGTTAGAAGCAATTAACCCTGCGAATAATAAACGGATGCCGATTTTTGTGGCGGATTATGTCATGATGGGATATGGAACTGGTGCGATTATGGCAGTACCTGGTCACGACGCACGTGATTACGATTTTGCGAAAACGCATCGCTTACCGATTGTAGAAGTTATTCAAGGGGGCGATATTACGCAAGAAGCCTATACGGATACTGAACAAGGTGTGCTTGTAAATAGTGGTTTCTTAAATGGCCTTGATGTTCAAGATGCGATTGAAACCATGCATGTTTGGTTAGAAAAAGAAGCAGTTGGCAAGCGCGCGGTCAATTACAAAATGAAAGATTGGGCGTTTAACCGGCAACGGTATTGGGGAGAACCAATTCCGATTGTGCACTGTGAAGATTGTGGCATGGTGGCTGTGGATGAAAAAGATTTGCCTGTTACGTTGCCTAAGGTGAAACAGTTTGCCCCAACAAAAGACGGTGAAAGTCCGCTTGCTGGTATTGAAAGTTTTGTAAATACAACGTGTCCTTCGTGTGGGAAGAAGGCGCGTCGTGAAACCGATACAATGCCACAGTGGGCTGGGTCTAGTTGGTATTTCTTGCGCTACATAGACCCGCGCAATAAAACGGTTTTAGCCGATCCGAAAAAGCTTGCCTATTGGTTGCCAGTTGACTGGTATAACGGTGGCATGGAACATGTAACACGCCACGTTATCTATTCAAGGTTTTGGCATCGGTTCTTACATGATATTGGTGTTGTGCCAACTGAGGAACCGTATAAAAAACGCACCGCACAAGGCCTTATTTTAGGTCCAGACGGTGATAAGATGTCAAAATCCAAAGGGAACGTTGTCGACCCTGTTGAGATTATTGATGAGTTTGGTGCTGATACGTTAAGACTTTATATTCTTTTCATTGGCGATTACGAACAACCAACCCCGTGGAGTGATGATGGGGTTAAAGGTGCGCGTAGATTTTTAGATAAGGTGTGGCGACTATTTGAGCGTATCAGTGATGAGGTTAAAGCAGATGCAGCGCTTGAGAGGATTGAACACCAAACCATCGAAGCGGTTTCAAGTGATATCGAACAAACCAAGTTCAATACAGCCATTGCGAAACTTATGACCTACGCGAATGAACTTGCCAAAAGAGATCATGTCCCAAAAACGCAGTATGAAACCTTGTTAAAACTGCTTAATCCCTTTGCGCCACATATCGCAGAAGAAATCTATGAAAGAATGGGCAATAGCACGATGCTTGTTGAAGCAGCGTATCCCCAAGCGGACCCTAAAAAAATGGTAGAATCTACGGTTACAATCGTTATTCAAATTAACGGCAAAGTACGGGATAAATTTGACGTTGAAAAAGGGACCGATAAGGCGACCCTTGAAAAAGACGCATTAGCCCGTGAACGTGTGCAAAAATTTATTGGTGATGCAACGGTTAGAAAAGTTATTGTCATACCCGATAAATTGATTAATATTGTCGCAAACTAACAAACAAGCCCGTAAAAAAAGCGGGCTTGTTATTTTTTTATCCTTTAAAAAACTTGTCATACAGCCAAAAAGTCTCTTTTCGGTTTTTTTTCACACATATAGCATTGAAACCCTACTTAAAAAATGGTATAATTCTACATGTAAAAACGCTTTCATCGGATGGGCGTTTAAATTTTGAATTAATACCGTTAAGGAGGATTTTCATGAAAAAATTTGAGTACATGGAAAAGCACGGCTATGAGCAACTGGTCTTTTTCCATGACGCTGAAACCGGGCTCAAAGGTATTACGTGCATTCATAACACAACACTTGGTCCTGCATTAGGTGGGACACGTCTTTGGCATTATGATAACGAAGACGACGCAACACTCGATGTGTTAAGACTTGCGCGCGGTATGACGTACAAAGCGGCAGCTGCTGGGTTGAATCTCGGTGGTGGAAAAACCGTTTTAATGGGTGATGCGGAAAAGGTTAAAAGTGAAGGGTATTTCCGTGGGCTCGGTCGTTATGTCCAAAGCTTGAACGGTCGTTATATAACTGCAGAAGACATTAACGTACATGCCAAAGATCTTGATTTTGTCAATATGGAGACCGACTATGTCGTTGGGTTACAACATAAAAGTGGTAATCCATCACCCATGACAGCACTCGGTGTGTTCCATGGTATTCGTGCGTCATTGCAAGAAGTGTTTGGAAGCTCTGACATTGAAGGAAAAACCTTTAGTGTTCAAGGCGTTGGACAAACAGGTGACTACTTAATTGGGTACTTACAAGAAGCCAAAGCGAAGAAAATTTATTACACAGAGATTAACGAAAAACATATTAAAAAAATGGAAGAAAAGTATCCTGATGTTGAGTTTGTAGAACCCGATAAGATTTATGACCTTGAGGTTGATGTGTTTGCGCCATGTGCACTCGGTGCGGTTATGAATGATGACACCATTCCAAGGTTGAATTGCAAGATTGTAGCGGGAACTGCAAACAATGTGCCTGAAGACGAAGAAAAGCATGGAAACATGCTTAAAGAACGCAATATTCTTTATGCACCTGATTTCGTCATTAACGCGGGTGGTCTTATCAACGTTTATCACGAGTTACAAGGCTATAACCGCGATAATGCGGTCAATGACATTCGTAAAATCTATGACCGTATGCTAGATATTTATAAGCTTGCCAAAGAAAACGACGTACATACGCAACAAGCCGCAAAACTTTTCGCAAAAGAACGTATTAAAACCATTAGCACGGTTCGTTCGAATTTCATTAAGCGCTAATGAGACGGCTTACGATGCTGCTTGGTCATTATGGGTCAGGCAAATCGGAAATTGCTGTTAATTTGGCCATTCAAAAACAACGTAATTATTTGGTAGACTTGGACATTGTCAACCCGTATTTTCGTTCGCGCAGCGCTCGTGCGCTGCTCGAACGGCACGGGGTTCATGTTGTTGAGTCAACGATTGAAAATGCATCCGGCAGCGACTTACCCTACATTAGCGCACAGGGGCGTCGCCCTTTTATTGATAGTACGCTAAATGCGGTTTATGATTTAGGCGGTTCGCATGCGGGCGCAAAATTGTTGATGCAATACGTTGATCTTGTTAAAACGTTTGATGAAATCGATGTTTTATTGGTGGTCAATATTTTTAGACCTGAAACGGCGAATGCGGATCAAATTATTCAGTTAATTGATACGCTTGAAGCGGTTGGACAGTTTCCGATTACAGGATTGATTAACAACACCAACATGCTGAATGAAACGGATGAAGCGATGATTTTTCAAGGTGAACGCGTTTTACAAACCGTTTCTAAGCAAAAAAACATTCCGATTCGTTACACCATCGTAGAAGAAACCATCAAGACGACGCGCGACTTTTGTGGTGAACAGCTTTCATTAACGCGTTATCTTGCTAAACAATGGCTATAGGAGGTTACCATGGCTAAAGGAAGAATTATTATTGACACTGACAAATGTAAAGGGTGTGCGCTTTGCATCCCACATTGTCCTGTCCATATTTTGGAACTCGATACGACAACGACCAATCAAAAAGGGTATACACCGTTGATGGTCACCGATCCTGAAAAATGCATTGCGTGTAGTTTTTGTGCGATGATGTGTCCGGATTCGGTTATTACTGTCGAACGATTTGTGAAGGAGTGAAATAATGGCAAAAGTATTGATGAAAGGGAACGAGGCCATGGCCTTAGCCGCGATTAAAGGTGGCTGCGATGCGTTTTTTGGGTATCCAATTACGCCGCAAAATGAAATCCCTGAGTATTTGTCTTATCACATGAAAAAAGAAGGACGCGTGTTCGTTCAAGCAGAGAGTGAAGTGGCAGCGATTAATATGGTATACGGTGCTGCGGGGGCTGGTGCACGTGTTATGACATCATCAAGTTCTCCTGGTATTGCATTGAAGCAAGAAGGCATTAGTTATCTTGCTGGGAGCGAACTACCATGTGTCATTTTAAGCGTTATGCGCGGTGGCCCAGGACTTGGTGGGATTCAACCAAGTCAAGGGGATTATAACCAAATTACCCGCGGTGGCGGTAATGGAGATTATCATGTCTTAGCGTTTGCGCCTGAAACCTTGCAAGAGACGGTTGAGATTGTTAAACAATCGTTTGATTTAGCAGATTACTACCGCAACCCTGTGATGATTGCCGTGGATGGTTTAATCGGTCAAATGATGGAACCAGTTGATGTTGAGACATCGGTTCCGAAAAAAACGATTCCACCGAAGGATTGGGCAGCGGAAGGTAAAAGTGGTGAACGCGGCAAACGCAATACGGTTGTTTCGTTACACCTTGATCCTTACATGCTTGAAAAACATAATTTTGCATTGAAAAAGAAATACGATGAAATGGTTGATAATGAGCAGCGCTTTGAAACAATTCAAACCGATGACGCTGAAATTGTGATTGTGGCATACGGAACGGTTGCACGGATTGCTCGCACTGCGATTGAAGCGTTGCGTCGCGATGGTGTAAAAGTTGGGATGATTCGCCCAATTTCGATTTGGCCATTCCCAGAAAAAGCGTTTGCCACACTCGGTGAACAAAGTCATACGTTATTAACCGTAGAAATGAGTCTTGGTCAAATGTTGCAAGATGTTAAACTAGCCAACAATGGTAAGCGCACGGTGCGTTTTTATGGTCGTGCTGGTGGCGTTGTGCCAGACTCTAAAGAAATTATAAAAGAAGTTTATGACGCACTCGGGAGGCAATCATCATGAAAACCAAAACAGTGTATGAGCCAACGCGCGGTTTAGTGGATCGTGATTTAACATACTGCCCCGGTTGTACCCACGGAATCATTCATAAGTTAATCGGGGAAGTGCTTGTAGAAAAAGGGTTGCTTGATACGTCAGTAGGTATTGCGAGTGTTGGTTGTAGTGTTATGAGTTATGAATTTTTCAATTGTGATATGCAGCAAGCTGCACACGGACGTGCCCCAGCGGTTGCGACGGGGGTTAAACGTGTGCGTCCAGAAACGACGGTTTTCACCTATCAAGGTGATGGTGACTTGGCGTCGATTGGTATGGCAGAAATTGTCCACGCAGCCCATCGGGGAGAAAACATTACGGTTATTTTTGTTAACAACGCCATTTATGGTATGACGGGTGGCCAAATGGCACCCACAACATTACCTGGACAAAAAACCACGACGAGCCCAACCGGACGGAATGTTGTCGATACTGGACTGCCGCTTCGTATGAGCGAATTGTTAGCGACCGTTCCTGGTGCGACCTATTTAGAACGGGTTAGTGTTCATGATCCAAAACATGTACGCAAAGCAAAAAAGGCTTTGGAAAAAGCGTTTGATGTTCAAACCAATAAAAAAGGGTTTAGTATGATCGAATTCATTTCAACATGTCCAGTCAACTGGGGAATGAATCCAAACGATTCACTCGCGTGGGCAGTGGATTCACTCATCGATTACTATCCGCTTGGTGTTTATAAAGACGGAGGTGACAGCGATGCCTCGTGATGAAGAAAAAGTTGTTATTGCTGGATTTGGTGGACAAGGGGTTATG
>PWME01000013.1 GCA_003559235.1 Mollicutes bacterium
AAAAGGCGCTGACAAAGTAAGTATCAACTCCGCTGCGGTGCATAATCCAACCTTAATTGTGGATACATCAAGACGGTTCGGTGCGCAATGTGTGGTTTTATCGATGGATATCAAACGTGAAGACAACCAATACATTATTGTGACAGAAGGTGGCTTAAACAAAACCAACATCGACGCCATCACGTGGGCGATGATTGGTGAGAGACTTGGTGCAGGAGAACTTGTTTTAAATTCGATTGATCACGATGGGGTAAAGACTGGTTATGATACGAAGCTAATTCGTATGGTTAAATCGGTGGTCAATATTCCTGTCATTGCATCGGGTGGTGTTGGATGTGTTCAAGACTTCATTGATGGGGCAAGCGCTGGGGCGGATGGTTTGCTTGCGGCGAGTGTATTTCACAGCAACACCATCGCAATTTCAGATTTAAAAGAGACGATGCATGAAGCAGGCATTCGTGTCAGAAAGAAGGTTAAATAATGCAAACGATAGATTTGAACACCATCAAGTATGATGAAAAAGGGTTGGTGCCGGCGGTTGTACAATCCGCCGAAACACAAGAAGTATTGATGCTTGCGTATATGGATGAAGCCGCTGTACAAAAAACCCTGGAAACTGGTGTCGCGCATTATTATTCACGTTCAAGACAAACGTTATGGCAAAAAGGTGAAACAAGCGGACACACCCAAACTGTTCAGTCGATGGTACTCGATTGTGATGGCGATACGATTTTACTCCAAGTTATTCAAAAAGGACCGGCCTGCCATACCAATAATGTGAGTTGTTTTTACCGTGCGTTAAAAGAAGAACAACCGAAAAATCAATTACGCACATTGTATGATACGATCCAAGCCAAACGTAATGCCGACCCAAAGTCCTCTTACACGGGGTATTTATTTTCAAAAGGGCTCGATAAAATGCTTAAAAAGGTTGCGGAAGAAAGTGGCGAAGTCATCATCGGCGCAAAAAACCAAAATCGCGATAACACGGTTGAAGAACTCGCCGATTTGGTCTATCATGTACTTGTCGTGATGGTTAGTGAAGGCATTACCATTGACGATGTCAAAAGGACTTTAAGGGAGCGAGCGCAATGAACTTACCCGATCAACATATGCACACGACATTTTCACCCGATGCCTCTAAAGATGCGACCATAGAATCCTATATCGCCCTCGCAGAAAAACGCGGGGTAAAACATCTCACGTTTACAGACCACGCTGATTTATTAACGCGTGTGGATTTGTTTAAAACCATTCCTGATTTTGATGATTTTCATCAAAAGCTTCAATCATTACAAGCAACAACAGATGTTCACTTACATCTTGGGGTTGAACTGGGGTATCAACCGCACGCGGTTGATGCAATGAAAGCCTTGGTAAAAAAACATCCTTTTGAATTCATCATAATGAGTATTCATGAAGCTGATTGTAAAGACTTATATGGTGGTGAGTTTTTTGAAGATAAGACTCCTTATGAAGCGGTTGAAAGGTATTTTGAGATTGTTTTAGAAGCCGTTCAAAGTGATGCGCCTTATGATGTATTTGGGCATCTTGATTACATCATTCGTTATGGAACCCCACCGTTATACGACTATGCATTCACAAAGCATCAAGTTATGATTGATGCTATTTTAAAGACGATTATTGAGAACGGGAAGGGGATTGAACTTAATACCTCAGGATTACGTTATAACTTAAAGCATATGCATCCTAAAAACACAGTGCTTAAACGGTATAAAGATTTAGGCGGATCAATCATCACCTTAGGTTCAGATGCCCACGATCCCAAAGATTATCAAGCAAGTTTTTCTTTGGCCATTGAGTATTTAAAGACATGTGGGTTTGAAAAGATTGCACTATACAAAAAAAGAAACCCTACGTTTATCGCAATTTGATGCAAAAAAATAAAGGGCAGGAGATTTTCCTGTCCTTTATTTTTGGGGGATGTCGTTAATTGCTTCAGTCTTCATCAACAAGAATACCAATTTTAGGAACCCGGTCAAGCGTGCTTCTACCATGTGGTGATTCGTTATCAATAACATCGGTTAAATCCTGACCCGCTTGAACTTGGCCTTGGTGATTGCCATCGTTCCAACGTGCTGAATCGGTCACATCATACACATATCCGTCAACCGCGACATAAGCATCGCGACCTTCTAATCCATCGTATTGCGCCAATTCTTCAAGTGTGAATTCACGTAGTTCATCATTTGCATCCCCGTTTTCTGTTTCGCCGTTTCTAGTGTCGGCATCATCACTCGCATCATCGCAAGCTGCAATTGCAAAACCGAGGGTAAGAACGGCCAAAATTGCGAATAATTTTTTCATAAAAAACACTCCTTTTCTATGGTGTTTTTATTGTATCATTACATGGTGATTTAGTTAGATTTAGTGCATTATAAATATTGAAATTTACAAATGGAGCATCATAAATCACATAACAATAGGAAATCTTATTAAACTGATTTACAATTGTCACAAAATTGTAAGATTTGTCGTGTATAATGCATTGATGGGAAATTTGCTTCTACTTATAGGCATAGTACGATTTTTTTTATGGAGGCCATGATGAAACCCTTGTTAGTTTATGAACCTGTACATCGAAACAAAAGACAAGACCGTAATCATTTAGACCCTGCAAATATAACCGACGTATTTACAGCGTTAGCGGACACAACCAATTATGTTAATCAATCATCGTATCATGAAGCGTTAGAACAATTACGACTTGCCGTTGGTGCATTGCGCATTCGGATAGTTATAAATGATTATTCAGCACGCATTGGTCGTAATGCTTTTGCGTGTGCCAACAGTACCAAACTTCAAAACGACACCACACCATTAATCCGTCTTGAAGCATTAACACAAGGCAATGCGGTGTGTTTATGCGATGTAAAATCGGTTCCTACCGGCCATCCATTGTTAAAACTCATCAGTAGCTCAGATACTTTTAAACTGATTGTCATGCCTTTGATGGAGAAGGGCACATTGAGTGGGTTGCTTGTTTTGGAAGCATCAGAATCTTATGAGTTATCTGATGAAATGCACGGAGTACTAGAGACCTTTGCGAAAATATTTGTTAGTATTGGACTAAGCCAAACCTTCAATGACCCTTATAAGAAATCCATCCAAAATACCTATACCACCGTTCGTGAAGATTTTATTATTGAAGCGTCTAATATAGGTACATGGGAACTCGATGTGAAAGCCAATACGGTTAGTATCAACGCAAATTTATCACAATTAATTGGCTTTGAAGATGCAGGGCCGATGGTATTTAAACGCGATTTATGGGAACGGCTTGTTCCTGAGGAAGACTTGCCCACCGTTAACGATGAATTAGAACGAGCACTTAACGGTTCTAAAGACACGGTTGAGTTTGAGCACCGGTTAAAGCATGCTAAAGGACACTATATTTGGGTGAGTGTTCGTGGAAAAGTATTGGCTTGGGATGAAGATGGATTGCCAACAAGGATGTACGGGGTTCACGTGAATATCACTGAGAGAAAACTCGCCTTAGAAAAGCTTAAGGAAAACAATGTACATTTAGAAGAAAAAGTTGCCGACAAGGTGCGCGAAATTCAGGATTCAAATCGCGCCTTAAGTTTCGCTTTGGCAAGACTTACTGAATCACGAGACTATGCGACCGGTCAACACGTTGATCGTGTCCAACGTATGTGCGAAGCCTTGGCCATTCAGCTTAGCAAAACTTCTAAGTATTCAACGGTTATAGACAGTGCTTTTGTTCAAAATATTTTTTATGCTTCATCGATGCATGACATTGGAAAAATTGGTATTCCTGATCGCATTTTATTAAAACCAAGCGCACTTGATGAAAAAGAACGAACCATCATGCAAACCCATGTTAGTATCGGTGCTGAGATGCTAGATGATATCATAAGTCACCAGCCAGATAACCAAATCATGCGCATGGGTTTTGAAATTATCAAGTTTCATCACGAACGTGTGGATGGCGCTGGTTATCCAGAAGGGTTAAAGGGCAATGCTATTCCGTTGTCGGCGCGTATTATGGCCCTTGTGGATGCGTATGACGCGTTGCGTTCAAAAAGACCTTACAAGAAAGCGTTGTCTCACAATGTTGCGATTAAAAAAATTAAGAAAGATGCCAATAAGCATTTTGATGGCGATATCGTTGAGGCGTTTTTAGATATTCATGAGCAATTTGATGCTATATTTAATGAGTACAGTACCAAAGAAGGTTAATTGCCTTCTTTTTTCTTGTGTTTCAGATGAAAGAAAGTGATTCGTACACTATAATGAATGTGGATTGATTGTTTACAATGGCTTTTTTAAAGGAGTGTAAATCGATGAATATTGGAATTGTTAAAGAACAAACCAAACGTGAACGACGCGTCGCAGTCGTTCCTATGCATGTTAAGCAAATGGTTAAAGCAAACCACACGGTACTCGTTGAACAAGGTGCGGGGTTAAAAGCAGGATTTTTAGATGCTGCTTATGAAAGCGCAGGCGCTAAGGTGATTGATCGTGAAACCTTGTATGATCAAGCAGAGATAGTGCTTTCAGTGCGCTTTGCAAATGCATCAAGCGATGGTGAGGCAATTGCCAAAAAACTGAAAAAAGGCCAGACGGTTATTGGATTGATGGAGCCATATGAACCCCATCCTTCATTTGATGTGATGCGTAAGAACCAAGTGAGTGCTTTTGCGCTTGAACTCGTCCCGCGGACAACAAGAGCACAAAGCATGGATGTGCTTTCATCAATGGCAAACTTAGCGGGTTATAAAGCCGCACTTATTGGCGCGAATTTATCGCCAAAGTTATTCCCGATGATGATGACAGCTGCAGGCACCATTACCCCTGCAAAAGTGTTTGTGATTGGGGTTGGGGTTGCTGGATTACAAGCCATTGCGACGGCGAAAAGGTTAGGCGCTGTTGTGAGTGCGTATGACGTGCGCCCTGAAGTGAAAGAACAAGTCGAATCCCTTGGGGCATCGTTTGTGGAATATGATTTAGAAAGCGGCGCTGGTGAAGGCGGCTATGCAAAAAAAATGGATGATGATTTTTATAAGCGCCAACAAGCGCTTATGGCAAAAACATTGGCAGACCATGATGTCATTATTACAACTGCCAATATTCCAGGAAAAAAAGCCCCGGTTTTGATAACTGAAGCGATGATGACTTCGATGAAGCAAGGCAGTGTCATTGTGGATTTAGCCGCTGAGCGCGGTGGGAACTGTGCGTTAAGCAAACCGGGTGAAACGGTTGACGTACATGGGGTTTTAATTAGCGGGGTTATAGATATTGCGAGTGGATTAGCTGGCAGTACCTCTACCCTCTATTCGAAAAACATTATGACGTTTGTGAATCATTTGCTTGAAGGTAAAACAGAGTCTTACGATATGAATGATGACATTGTGCGTGCAACCGCAGTGGTTCATGAAAATGCGTTGCATGACAATGTGCGCGGTAAAGAAGGAGTTGAATAAGATGACAATCATTTACTTAATAACGATTTTTACCATGGCGGTTTTTTTAGGCTTTGAACTGATTAGCAAAGTCCCCGCAACATTACATACACCGCTCATGTCTGGGTCAAACGCCATATCTGCCATTACCATTGTTGGGGCGGTTGGGGTTTTGCTTACTGGATTAAGCGTGGATGATGTTGGATGGTTGCCGTTTATACTTGGCGGTGTGGCACTCTTTTTAGCAACGGTTAATGTGGTTGGTGGTTTTGTGGTTAGTGACCGCATGCTTCAAAAGTTTAAGCGGGGTGGCAAGTCATGAACGATTACCAACAACTTTATGAACTAAAAGATATAGTCGTTGCAATTGCGTATTTAATCAGTGCTGTACTTTTTATTATAGGTATTAAGCGTCTTGCGAAACCGAAAACGGCTGCCTCTGGAAATAAGACGGGGGCTATGGGGATGCTGCTTGCGTTTGTGACGGCGTTTGTTGATTTTGGTGTTGTAATTGATGTTGAGGCTGAAGCGGTACTGTTTCAATTTGATCAATGGATGATTCTTGCTGGAGCCGTTATCTTAGGGACTGTCGTTGGGTTGTTAAGCGCGTTACGCGTTAAAATGACAGGCATGCCACAACTCGTTGCGATTTTTAACGGGTTTGGTGGTGGCGCTTCTTTCTTAGTAGCCGGAATCTTTTATCAATTTTCACTTGC
>PWME01000113.1 GCA_003559235.1 Mollicutes bacterium
AGACTATGCGGGCAAGGTTTCCAAATGGATAACCAATGATGACTTTTATGAGATATTGGCTGACCATGAAAACGCGTGTTTTACGAGTGGTGAAACCCCACCAAGCAGTTATGTTGGCCATGCGTTCCCCTCAGGTTGTCCAGTTTCAGAAGTATTAGAAATTGGTGATCCTGTTGACCTCGGTGAAACCATCCTTTATGGGTACACGGTTGTCGTTGATTTAGCGCATTATGAAAAAGCGCCATTACAATCATTTAGCGCTGCAGCCATCAACATGATTAACGCCGAAACTTTAACGCATATTACCTTAAATGACCGAATTGAACGTGTATCTATGTTTGATCATGTTCAAATGCCATCGCTAGAGGCTGTTGATGTGCCTGAAGAAAATCCTCATCTAACAAGTGTTGATGGAGTCTTATTTGATGATGATATGGAACAGTTACTAATCTACCCAAGTGCGCATGAGGCCAGTGTATTAGATATTCCTGAAACGTTGCAAGGAATTTTCACCGAACAGTTTTATGGCGCCAATAATCTTGAAACATTTTCAGTGCATCCTGGTAACACAAACTTCTTTGCCATCGAAGGCGTTTTATTCAATCATGACCGTACTGAACTGATTCTTTATCCAGCTGGAAAACCGGAGGCATCGTATGCCATTTTAGATACAGTAACCATGATTCATGATATGGCCTTTGTCGGTGCAAAGTATCTTGAAACATTGCATATTCCTGCAAGTGTTGAAACCCTTGGCACACAGAATACTGGCGCAGAAATATTTTATGACACACCACGTTTAAAAGCGTTTGATGTTGATGAGGGCAACACCACATATACATCTCGTGATGGGGTCTTATTCAAAGACACTAGATTGATTGCTTATCCTCAAGCCAAATCAGCTAGTTATTATGAAATTCCTGAAGATGTCGATGCGATCGCCATGCATGCTTTTGGCATGACGCGTTATCTTGAACACGTTCATATTAACGCTCAAATTACGATCATTCAACCGTTTACCTTTGCGCATGCCAAAAACCTCACAACCATTACTTTTGATGAAGCAAGCGCTTTGGAAACGATTGAAATGTTTGCCTTTAGAAACGTTGAATCGTTGCAAACAATAGACATTCCAGACACCGTTACTACCATTGAAGTAGGCGCATTCATCTATGCAAAAGCGTTAGAGAGTGTTTATATTCCTGAATCCGTTGAAACGATGGGACCCGATGTGTTTTATGAGGCTGCGGGTGTGATTTATGTTGAAGCGGATTCAAAGCCAGAAGGTTGGCATGCAATGTGGAACCCTCATGATTTAGAGGTTGTTTGGGGTTATGAAAAAGATGCCGATTAATACGGTTTGTTAAATACCTTAAAAAAATCTCCTTGTATGCATAAGCTACAGGAGATTTTTTGATTTAAATTAAGTCCAAATAAGGTACTTTGTTAGATATTTTAAGATTGTCATGCTATGATAAAACCATCAAAAGGGTTGGGAGGTCAACCATGAAAAAACTTTTTGCACTTATTGTTATGCTTATTGGGACGTTCATCATTGGCGGTTGTGACATCATAGAAGAAGAAATAGAGCGGGCACAGTCACTTAAATTAGAAGACTATTCTGTGGATATACCGAATCAAACCATTTCACTAAAAATCACCAGTGAAGCGGATGAACAAGTGATACAAAGGGTTGTTGTAAACGATGTTGAATACGAACTGACATCTGAGGGTGATGACTGGTATTTACTTGATGAAGTACCTATTGCGACTGCGTATAACATTACCGATGTTTATTACCAAACCGGGGTTGGCGTGGTTTTATCGTATAATGTGAACTTTGATATTAGTCTTGATGATGCGATGGACGCTTTGCCGGTTGAACAAGTCACGGAAATCGAAACCGAAATAACCATTGGAGAATATACTTTCTTTAGCGATGAAGCAGCGCTTGTGGTGATTGAAACTGAGCGTGACCATACCATTACAGAACTTGATGAATGGGTATGGTTGGTTTTAGAAGATGATATACCACTTTTTGCAGTATTTGAGTACAACGATGTTTTGTATGTTGTTGAGGCAGATGAGTATTTCGAGGAATATGTTGAATAATTGTGTTTTATTGTTAATGAGTATAGAAAAGCCTTATGTGCCGCAATAGGTCACAAAAGGCTTTTTTTCTTTGGGTGGAAGGATTAAATGGTTGGGGACTTTATTTGGCGTAAAGGGATTTTGAGAGGCAATTAATATTTCATTCAATAAAGTATAATCATTCGTATTAACCGCACGGTCCAGCGCGTCTTTAATACGGTGATTGCGCGGTATTGCCAGTGGATTTACTGATTGCATTAACGATGTTTTTATCGTATGCTTACGCCATTTATGAACCCAATCTTTCAAAGATAGGTTTTCTTGAATGAGTGTCTCAACATCATACGTTAGGCGATAAAAGGTATAGGTATAATCCATTTGATTTTTTTGCATGATTGTCAGGAATTCATCAACCAAGGCAATGCTGTTATCATCAACGCTTTGAAGACCAATTTTTTGTGTCATCAAGGTGTAAAAATGCGACGCAAAATGCTCTTTAAACGTATCCAACAACGCTTGCACACGTTTTAATGCACGGGTTTGATTAGTATCAATGAACGGCAATAAAGCTTCACCAAGTTTTGCTAAGTTCCATGATACCATCGTAGGTTGCCGCCCAAAGGCATAGCGGCCATAATAATCAATTGAACTAAAAACAGCATTTAAATCATAATCATCTAAAAAAGCGCACGGCCCAAAGTCTATCGTTTCACCGCTTAACGTTGTGTTGTCGGTATTGAGCACACCGTGCACAAACCCAACACTTTGCCATGATGCAACGAGTTTGGCTTGTCGCTTAATGATATTGGCATAAAAATTGATGATTTTATTTGGTTCATTGACAAGATCAGAATCGAGTCTCTCGATCGCGTAATCGATCAATTTTTTACCATGGGTTAAATCTTCAAATCGTCGTGCATATTCTATGGTACCAACGCGCAGATGGCTTTGCATGGTTCTTAGTAATAAACCACGGGATTGTTTACCTATCCGCATGATGGTTTCATCCGATTTTATCACCGCTAGACTTCTCGATGTTGGAATGTTTAAGGCGTGCAATGCCTCTGAATAGACATACTCTAACAACATTGAACGCAATGTGGCTTTGCCATCGAATCCCCTTGCATAAGGTGTCGCTCCTGCGCCTTTAAGATGACAATCAATCCGTTGATTGTCTGTTTTATGTTCACCGAGCATGATGGCGCGACCATCGCCAAGGTTCGTGAACTGTCCATATTGATGCCCTGCATACGCCATTGCATAAGGATGCATTGATGATTCGATGGTTTGTCCAGCAAGAAAACGGATACCCTCAGGGGTATTTAAACGTGACACATTTAATGATAAATCTTTTGCCAATCCATCATTAAAATAGATTAATGATAAGGATTTATGTATGTCTGGTTTTGACGGTGAAAAAAACACGTTAGGAAGCGACGTGTATGTGTAATCTAAGTTAAATCCATAAGGGTTTTTCATGACGATCCCTCCTACATGTATTGTAGCATTCACCGCTATATTTATAGCCTCAGTCGCATTCAAAATCTATTGAGATAAATTTGACAACGCTTGATATTACTATACTAAGAGGGAATATCTTGTGATATGCGATTATCTTAGGGGCGTTGTTTTTGCTTGCTGGAATAGTTTTTTACATCATTGAAATTCTTGATATTTATGGGGCATCGCTACTGCGGCGTTTGTGATGAGTATAATGTTTGGGTTTTGGCTAGGGTATCTGTTCATCGGTATGATCACCTTTATCTTAAGCATTGTTTTGGCCACGGGCGCTTAAATGACCCACAAAAAGATGCACGATTTATAGTAGCTAATGTACATAAAAAAACAGCATGCGTATGCTGTTTTTTGTATTTAGTATGAAAGTTTATAACGTGACAGTGCAAAGCCCGACAATATGATAAGCAATCCATAGGTAATACCCCACGGGAATGGAAAAGGTGAGAAAAATGGCAATATGATGCTTGCGATATTGATGAGGTGGTTCAATGCGATTAAAGCAAATAGTCCCCATAGTAGTTTTTGGTATGGACTAGGGTTAAAGTGATGTTTCTTCACATAAATAATGCATGAAACCAATAACACTATAAACAGTATATCAACGATGAAACCAACCGCATTAACCCCCATTGTGCTTCCAATGAAAATAGGGGGAAAGATGATCCGTGATTTAATCAAACCTATTATGATGAGTGCCAATGCGATAGGTAGTAACCCATAATATATTTTTTTTGCGTGGGTTACGTCTTTTGATGAAAAACCGATTGCATAAAGCCTCATGGCGAATAAGAGACTTATAAATAGGGCAGTAATGGCTATGATGAGTAAGACGGTTAACAAAATGTCACTAAAATTGTTCACTGATTGATAAAGCACAAAATAACTACTATAAAGCAAAGTGTTTGGAATTAGTAAAATTAACCAAATGTGTTTAATGCTTTTTGTAGGATTGTGTGTTTTTTTATGCAGTAAACTATCAATGTCAACGGAGAAAAAATCAGCAATGCGCTGCAATGTGTTTATGTCTGGGGTGCTTTTGCCAGTTTCCCATTTACTGATGGTTTTATCAGAAACATGCAAAGCGTTTGCGAGCGCACGTTGTGTTAAGTTATTTTCGGTTCGTAGGGTTTTCAATTGTTGGTGGATTGTCATTGGGTTCACTCCTTTTCTGCAAGCATTATAGCATAGTCAGATCTTTTCTATAGACCCTTTTTATCTACAAATCGGAGAATGCCTTTAAACCGCTATCTTAAGGTTTTAATTGCGTCGTATTGAACATGATATTACGATAATGGGATCGTGTTTTTTAGTTTATAAAGTTAGCACATCACTATTTATAAAACTTATAGCGTCAGTTGACTTTTTTATGAAAACGCCTATACTTAAACACGTAATCATTTTATTATTCATAAAAAATATAAATAAGGAAAATGGTAATAGCATGAAGAAGTTCATCATAATGGTATCGCTGAGTGCTTTGTTATTTGCGTTGACAGGATGTATGCTTGACACAAATCAAAGTGAACAAAGTATAACGATATTTTCAGAAAGACACTACGATACCGATCGAGTTTTGTTTGATTTGTTTGAAGCAGAAACCGGCATTCCGGTCAATGTTATTGATGGTGGTGCCGATCAACTCATAAATCGTCTTGAAAATGAAGGTGAAGACACGAGCGCAGATGTATTGATTATTGCGGATGCAGGGCGTTTGCATCGTGCAAAGTCACGGGACTTATTACAAAGCGTTGAAAGTGACACTTTGTTTTCTAATATTCCTGCGAATTATCGCGATATTGACAACTATTGGTTTGGTTTAACCAAACGTGCACGGGTGCTTGTTTACCACCCCGAGCGGGTTAATGGTGAAGCACTTTCCACATATGAAGCATTAACGGCCCCTGAGTTTGAAGGTCGTATTGTGACGCGTACAAGCACCAATATTTATAACCAAAGTTTAATGGCATCGTTCATTGAAATTATGGGAGAAGAATTAGCACGTGATTTTGCGCGCGGGTTGGTTGCGAACTTTGCAAGAACGCCTTCAGGCAATGACCGCGATCAAGCAAAAGCTGTGGTGCAAGGCATCGCCGATATAGCGATTATGAACACGTATTACATTGGTCGAATGATGCATTCAAGTGATCCTTTTGAACGTGAAGTCGCGGATACAGTTGAAGTGTTTTTTCCGAATCAAGACACCACGGGAACGCATATTAATGTATCCGCTGCAGGGGTCACAAAACATGCAAGTAATGTTGAGGGTGCCATTCAGTTTATCGAGTTTTTAAGTGGTGAAGAAGCACAGAGTAGCTTTGCCAATGCGAACTTTGAGTACCCTGTCAATGAAGCGGTAGAACCGCATGTATTATTACAATCATGGGGAGACTTTAAACCACAAGCGATCAATTTAAGTGTGCTCGGAGAACACGCAACGAAAGCAACGATTATTATGGATGAAGAAGGCTGGGAATAAAGTAGGCTAAAGCATG
>PWME01000254.1 GCA_003559235.1 Mollicutes bacterium
TTATAATTCCAATTATTATTGAATAAAAATTCCAATTATTATGCACTAATTAGTCCTATTATTATTAGAAATACAATCGAGTACATGTAACAATCGTGTAAATCCATTTTAAATCGTGTATTTCAAAATGTAATCGTGTAGAAATTCTTTTAAAATATAAAAAAATCAGTAAAATCAGAACTCTTTTTAGACTCGATAAATATGACTAAATAGAGAAACGGCCCTATATAGCGCAAAAAAAAGGCCTGATACAATTATATCAAACCTATGCTTTCAATATGGTGCGAACGGGGGGACTTGAACCCCCACGGGCAAAGCCCACATGGCCCTCAACCATGCGCGTATACCAATTCCGCCACGTTCGCGTGGTGGAGATTGAGGGATTTGAACCCCCGACCCCTTCCACGTCAAGGAAGTGCTCTCCCACTGAGCTAAATCTCCATCATTGAGCCGAATACGATTATATCACTGAATGCTTTTTAAAGTCAAGCGATTATACTGTTTATTTACAATGTTCAGTGCGTTTTAGGTAATTATAAAAGCCGCCAAAAAGCGGCTGTAGTAACCATGGCATTCCGGGAGGGATTCGAACCCCCGACCCACGGCTTAGAAGGCCGTTGCTCTATCCAACTGAGCTACCGGAACACAAACGCGCGCCTAAGCGCGATATATATTATAGTACACGTTGCATGAATTGTAAAGGTTTCTAAGCGCAATTATGCGATTAATGTAGGGTTTTAGCTTTACGGTATTCCGAACCATCTTTTGTCCTCGTTAAAAGGGCAAAGTCCACCATGAACCTACGAAGCATCACATAATCATGCCAAACGGGTTTTAAGATTTCATTGACATCCAATTCGCTGTAAACTGTATCATCTTTAAAGAGCGTCGCTAAGGTCTCAATCACTGCATACTTCTTTTTTAGTTTTTTTGGAAATTGTTTTAATACGAAAGGCTCAACTGACGCAAAATACGCATCAACGATGGCTTGGCGTTCATCATTGGTAAAGGTATACACATAACCACTCCTAGTCAAGTTTGGTGTTTTCATAATGATGCTTAATGGTTCTTAACGCTTCAAGTAAAGAGGTCTTTGTAATTTTTAACGCTTCATTCGCCGTTGCGCGCACATGCAAAGGATAGCCTTCGGTATTTTCAATGTGGGTAATAATACTACTTTCACCGTTCGTCCCCGTGGCACTATGTGGTATAGGCCCAAGGACGATGCCACAATAATGGTTGTTATATTGTAGTTTTTGTATAGGATACCCTTTTACATCGTCATAATCCACAAATTCAAGTTGATCGCTTGTAAAGTCAAACTGCTTGGCAATCCCTTTTGCAACATCTTTTTTAATGCGCATTGCGCCTAAAATAAGAATTTTGGGATTCGGGCTGTAAACAACTTGCGCACTTTCTTTAGCAGTTACATCGGAATGTGATGCAACAGGTTTTTTGGTAATTGGTGGGGCAATATTAAGATCAAACGCAATATCTTCATACCCTATCAGCCCATCACAATAATTACTTAAGGCGTTTACACCTTCTAAAAATGCAGGATAAGTCGTTATCGCATTTTCTTTAAAATACGATGTAAAATTCAATAAATCTGATTGAAACTTTTTTCCGTAATTTTTGTATAGATCCACATAAAATTTTACCAAGGTAACAAGCGCTTGATTGATTATGTAAGGATCGCCATCTTTATCAAGTCGCTCAAGCGTCTTTTTAAGCATTTCTGGTTTGCGTAAATACGTTCTTGGTAAGCGTCTACCATATAACAAGATACTATCAATATAAACCCACGCCGCACGATTGCGCTCAATCGATTGTTTGTACGCTTGCATGACATTGTTGGCGTGTAAATAATCAGCGACTGACAAACATAACTTAACCGTAAAGCGGCAGGCATCGTTAAACGCTGCTTCTGAATGAAACCCTGCTAACCCTTCTTGCATTATTTTTTCATAAAGGGTTGTGAAATTTTGTTTTTTTGCAGCATCAGACATCGAATCAATAGGCAAACTATTCATCATCCTCAGCCCCTTTTGAAAGCGATACTCTGCGGAAATATGATGCATGGTTTAATGCCACATCAATAACCTGACTGTTTGGTTTTTGGGCATCATATGCAAACGTTAACTGGCTTTCTGCACGCGTAATGGAAACGTAAAAAGCATTTTTGTGATAATAATCAAACACAAAATTTTCATGGTTGAGTTCGACAAGATATACATGATCAAACTCTAATCCCTTACTAATTTGATACGTCATTAAGAAGATGCCTGAGGAATTAAGGTTGGCTTCATTGTTAGATTGATGAATGTATAAATGGTGGTCTAAAATTCGTTCGTCATCTTGAAACAAAGAACGATAATGATCTAGAATTTTCTTATGATCTGGCATTTTTGAAACGAGCACCGCAATACTTTTTTGAGGATCACGCAAGTATTCGTTAACGACATAATCGACGAGTTTTTGTGGCGAATCGACATCTAAGAGCACAGGCAACGAACCGGTTCTTTTCACCGTCGTTCTTTTTAATGTAATGTGGTTAATCATCGTATTTTGGTCATAAAGCTTGGCGACGCGTTCAATACTCGCGGTATTGCGAAAGTTTTCTGTAAGGTCATAAAACGCTTCTTCAACGTTTAAATGATGTAATATTGACGTTTGTTCGACATCGCTAAAGGGTGCATGCGTTTCTAAAAGTTCAGGCGTAAACTTTTGATTATCATCAAAAAATACAAAGAGTTTAACACTGACTAAAGACAATATATCAAGAACCTCAGTTGGGATATCTTGGGCTTCGTCAATAAATACATAATAATACTGATAACGGTTTTTAACATTTTTCAAATCGGCTTGAATTTTTGCAAAATCAAATTTGTATGGTTCACTTTGATAACGCTCACTAAACGTTTCAAAATCAATGTTAAAGGTGCGCATGCAGTATGTGGGCAGCCAACTGTGCCATGTATAAACAGGAGTTTTTTTATCGTCATGATACGCAACATACCGCTTTAAAAACGCTTTAAGCGCTTTATTAAACACAATGAATAAAACCCTTGAAGCCGCTTCTTTGGCAAGCATTTGATTAAAGCCTTCTAAGGCAACAATGGTTTTACCAGTGCCTGGTCCCCCAATTACCGCAAAGCGATCTCTGCGGGAAAACTGTGCGATAACATGTTGTTGGGTTGGGGTGTAATCATGGTGTTTAACCAATGGATTTCGCATATTATCCCTTCTCCTTCTTCCTTTAAATAACGCACGATTTATGTTTGTAGTATACCAAAAATATATCAAATGTCGATGGGTGCAAAAACCATTATATTGTATTATTGACATAATTCGCTTATTATAAAAGGTGCCTACGTGTATTCACCCAACAAGTCAATAAAAGGGAGAAGAAAAATGAAAGGGATTTTTGGGCAACGCGTTACGATGGTTTTTGTAAGTATTTTGGCAATGCTTATCTTAAGTGGCTGTGATTGGTTTGGCACCGATGCTACCATGGTGAGCATCGAAATACCTGAAGAATACCAACACGTAGAAATACAACAAGGCACCTTACCATTTGATGAGATTGAACTCATTATCCATTATGATGATGGCACACAAACACGAATACCACTCAATGCAGCAATGTTTGATGAAGCAATGCTTACATTGCTTGAAACCCCAGGTTCTCATACAATTGTTTTAGAACACAAAGGATTCGAAACGACTTTTGATGTTTTGATTGTACAAAATGTTTTAGAAAGCACGTTGCGCGCATTGCATATAAGTGGTTATAATGCAGGATTAATCGATGATGATTATGAAACATGGTTGGCAAGCATTCGTGGTGAAGACGGTAAATCCGTAGAACTCCGTGTTGAAGGCGATATGATTGAATGGCGTCATGAAGATGGCACTTGGCAATCATTGATTGCACTTGATGCATTGCAAGGACCAAAGGGACAAAGTGCTTTTGAGATTTTTTTGACATACAACCCTGATTTTATCGGCACAGAGGCGGATTGGATTGCATCATTTTCTTATGAGGGAAATCTAGACATCACTCATAAACCTATCGGCACTTTCATTCCTTCAAGCTTAGCGTTTAATGGTCTAAATGATGAAGATGTCATTACCGTAATGGGCGTGTTACATCATGAGCAATTGGCTTTTGGTGAAGGAGGTTCACTCATTAAACGTGATTATTTTACGTTGCATGATGCTTTTGGGTCAATAGAACTATTGCATCATGACGCCACCGAAATATGGCATGATTATAGCAATCATATTGTTAAGATTGATGTGACGCTATCACACTGTGAAGACGGAATGTTTGTGGCAACCCCACACACTTATCAATCCATTGCGTTGGCCTCAGAAGAGCGTTTTGCGATGCTTGAAACATTGCAAAGTTTGCTTGTTGAAACCCCAGATTTTGTCATTAACACTGGCATCTACTTACCAACATTTTCAGGCGAGCATGACACCATTCTACCGTGGACGTCAAGCCATCCAGAGCTAATAGCTCATGACGGCAGTTTCGTCTCCCGGCCTGATCAAAGTGTTATCGTTACGTTTACAACTGAAGCATGGTTTGGTGACTATAAACGACCCATTCAAGTACAAACCCTGGTTATACCTGACTATGCATCAATCCCTAGCGATGCAAGTGGAACCTTAGCATTGCGCGCGGTTATCTATCATCATGAAACACTGAATCGAAGGTATTTTATGATTTATGACGGCATATCGTATGGGATGGCACGCGTCAATGGTGTCATTGCCGATGAAGCGTTCGTTGATATTGGAAATACATTGATTATTCAAGGGCAAATAGACGCAAGCGTTAGTCACCTTCAGATGATTGCGATGCACGAACTTGATGCGTTAGAAATTGCATCAGATGCAATCGACATGCCGCCACTTTATGATAATTTAACCCCAGCGATGATCTATGCATCACCACCACCAGCCGGCGCACAAGTTCATATTAATGGCTATGGTGGTGGCACGTTTATATCAAATGTTGTATACGGTAGGATATACGATGATACAGGCGCGTATGTCTTAACGCATTATTTAACAGAAAATTACTGGAATAATCCCGTTGAGGCACACGGATTGCTATATTACCAAGAAATCAGTGGACATGGTTTATACTATCGACTCGTCTATGCTTCTATAACACTAATAGAAACACTCCCAGATGGATGGCCTCCTAATGAATATCCTGGTGAAGACTTAGTAGACGTTCCGCGTTACCCAGATACTATTAGAACCTTTTACTATGATGGGACTGATTTTAATGGGGACACCATAGAGATAACTTATGAGACGCTTGATGCGATTGATGATATTGTTGAATTCTACATTAATAGCCTTGAAGATTTTGGTTACGAGTCAATTGAACATTATACATTGAGTGACTCAGACATTATCGATGCTTTCAAAAACACCATCAGTTTAAGCATTATGATACAAGAGAGTCACGATTTTGATGGGGCCATTGCCATCCATATAACTTATACCAATACAGTTGTGCCACAGTAAACACAAATAAAAACGCTTATCTCAAACGTGTTTGTGAGTTAAGCGTTTTTTATATCATCTTTTGTTTTGGACATCACGTTTATACAATTGTTGGATAAAACAGGCATCGTCTTGCTTACACATATGGGTATCATAGTGTTCGCATGTGCCTTCTACAACAATCTGTAATTTTTCAATATCAAAGTTTTTAAAAATTTCATGTTCCCGAATACGGTCAAACAAACTAGAATCATTGATTTCGATAATGTTATTATTCACTTTGCATGTAACATGCACGTGCGAGTCCGCAGTATGAGAACGCTCGTCAATCGTGAGATCATAATGCTTCTTTCCATTAATAAATACTTGTGTCACAATCTTGTGCTCACTTAAAAAATCGATATTGTTATACACCGTTCCAAGATTGTGATAACCTTTGGCTTTTAACGCACTATGAATCTCTTGAATGGTTAAATGTTTCCCTTCAAGCACATCAATGATTGCGCGTCTTTGCTTTGTAATCCGAA
>PWME01000194.1 GCA_003559235.1 Mollicutes bacterium
CACCGCATTATGACGTCATTGGACTCCGTAAAAACGTCGGCATGGTATTTCAAAAACCCAATCCTTTTCCGATGAGTATTTACAATAATATTGTTTACGGTCCAAAACGTCAAGGCATCAAAAACAAACAAACGTTGATGGCAATCGTAGAAAGGGTATTACACCAAGCTTCGTTGTATGATGAAGTCATTGATCGTCTTGATAAACCTGCGCTAACGTTATCGGGTGGTCAACAACAACGGCTTTGTATCGCTCGTGCGTTAGCGATGAACCCTGAAGTCATTTTAATGGATGAACCTACTAGTGCACTTGACCCAGTTGCAACAACAAAAATTGAAGATTTATTGGAAACCTTAAAACAGGATTATACCATTGTCATTGTCACCCACTCCATGCAACAAGCCGCACGCATTGCGGATGAAACAGCGTTCTTTTACATGGGTAAGCTAATCGAACACGGCAGCACAGAATCACTATTTAATATCCCAAAACATAAAATGACAGAAGATTATATAACGGGGAGGTTCGGCTAATGCGTAAAACATTTGACGACGCTTTGCTCGATATAAAAGCTCGCACCCATATTATGTTTCAAAGTGTGCGGGAAACCTATAAAAGACTGTTTGCGGCCATTAAGACTCATGACAATCAAAAAGCACAAGCCATTATTGATAAAGACGCTCGCATTAATGACTTAGAAACAAGCATTAACAACGACTGCATGCTTATCATTTTAAAGCAGTGTCCCGTAGCGCGTGATCTTCGCTTCATCATCGCGACTATAAAAATCGTAAATGATTTAGAACGTATTGCAGATTATGCAGAAAACATTGCGGTTTATTTAATTAAAAGTGAAAAGGATATTACAGCGCAACGCCAAACTTTACTTGCTTATGAAACCACATTGATAGCGATGCTAGAAGGGATGATGCACGCCTATCAAAAACACGATGCGGCGTGTGCGAAGCAGTGCGCCTTAAAAGACGATGCCATCGATGCACTTTATCATGAGCATATGCACACTTTTATTAAACAAGCACAAACATTACTTTCGCATGACGCTTATGAAGCAAGCCGTGCGCTTTTAATGATTAAACAGCTAGAACGCGCTGGCGATCACTTAACCAACATCGCCGAACACATTGTATTTTCTATCGAAGGCAAAATGATTGATATTAATCGTTAAAAGGTTTGTTATAATAAAGCTGAGGTGATGGATTTGACAGTGCGTATGCTTTTAATCGGTTTGCTTTTTATGGTTACCTTAATGCTTTTTTTAATTGATCAACGTGTGTTAAGCGGTGGGTTTTTCTTGATGAGTGCGCTTATGTCCTTACACACGATTTACCGCGCATCAAAGCGCGAACAAACCTTAAAAGCTGCTTACCAACAAGGCACGCGTCCGCTTGAGATTGGGGTTCATACACCAATCGACTTTACGGTATTATCCAACTTAATTGGGCGCGCGATGCTCGCCCTTGATGCTCATGGTGTTATCCGCCATGTGAATGCGGATTTTAATGCAATGTTTGGACTTGATTTAGTGCCTGACACACCTTATGAAAAGTTAAAACGCATAAAGCAACTTTTTCAAACCATACAATCGCAATACTTAAATCCAGAACGCATGCGAACGCAAATCATTCATGATGAACACCATTTTGATATGCATATCACACCGTTTATGGACCAAGAGCACTTTCGTGGGATGTTAATTATCGTGCACGACATCAACCAACTCAAAACCGCAGAAACCTTTCAAAAGCAATTTACTGCAGATGTCACCCATGAGTTAAAAACACCTTTAACCAATGTTAAGGGATTCTCTGAATTGATTGTGCGCCATCCTGATATGCCAAAACATGAGCGGGATGACTTCTTAAACATAATTCACCAAGAAACCTTGCATATGGAAAATATCTTAAACGATTTATTGATTATTGCGAAGATGGACCGCCTTGATTATGAGCTTAAAATAAAAAATGTTGATATCAAATCATTGATTCAAGATGCAGTGCATTCGTTAAAGCGTGAGGCAGACCAAAAAGGATTATTGCTAAAAACCGATCTTGATGATGGCAGATTAGCCATTGATGAAACCAAAATGCATCAAGTCATCATTAATCTCATTAAAAATGCCTTAGTCTATACAGACAAAGGCAGCATTCATGTCAAAGGAACCGCAAATGAAGATGGTTACCATATCGATGTCATCGATACAGGGATAGGGATTCCCTTAGAAGAACAGGAAAAAGTATTCAAACGTTTCCACCGATTGGATGAAGCACGAAGCCGTGCATCCGGTGGCAGTGGCTTAGGACTATCCATTGTGAAAAACGTTGTTAAAAAACACGGTGGTTCGATTGGTTTGGTATCTGAGGTTAATATTGGCTCACACTTTAAAATATTTTTACCAAAAGAAAACGGCAAAACGCTGGATGATGCGTAAAGGCCGTTTTTTTATAAAGTATCCGTTTTTAGTCTATCGACGAGATCATGCACACGTCTTTCTATGATATCACGGGTTTGTCTAAAAGCATCCAAAGGCCCCCCTGAAGGGTCATCCAAACCCCAATCTTCACGGTGTTTTGATGGTATATAAGGGCATTCAACCCCACATCCCATGGTGATGACAACATCAAAGGCATTGGGTAATGCTTCAAGGGTTTTAGGGTATTGTTTTTGCATGTTCACGCCTTTTTCTTCCATCACTTCAACCGCTTTGGGTTTAATGGCTGGATATGATTCTGTCCCTGCAGAGTAAACATCAAGCACATCGCTATAAAGATGTTTTGCCCACCCCTCAGCCATTTGGCTGCGACAACTGTTATGAATACATATAAATGCGACACGCCAACGCACATCGATCACCTCTAAACTTTGATAATCCAATTATACAACGCAACCATCAAAACGGTGTGTTTCTTAACAAGGTTTAACATAAGTTATCAGCGCACATACACTTAGCCAATCAAATCGCGGTGACGGTAGCGGTTCATGGCAATTGCTATCATCATAAGTGCCATGAATAGCATAATAATACTTGCGAGCACATTAAAAGATTCAATCGGCATTTGTGCGACATGCCCAAACGGAGTAATGAAACCAAATATCGTTGGTAAGTTTAATAAGCTACCAATGTATAAAACCATAAAACTGTAAGCAAGATAAACCCATGCATAGATACTTATCCTAGGATGCAAACTTCCTAAAAGCATTATGAAACCAATCATAAAGAACATTGCAAAACTATAGTTAAAAACAGCACCAAGTACCACAAAGAAACCAATGGGTTCATTCATCGTACTAACAATCCCAGCATATAAACCAAGCCCACCCATCAATAAATTGATGGTGATTCCGATGCATGCAATGATAAGCACCCGCACTTGCATGGTGTTTCTTTGAATAGCACGGGCATAAATCGGTTCCGTACGGTTTTTCTTCTCTTCATCAATCATACGGTTTACCTGCATCATAGGCCCAATGACTGCAGTGATCGCAATAATCATCGTAACCACTGCCAAAAAGTTTTCTTCAATCGCAAAGCCTTCTAAGTTTGGCATCATGTCAATGATTGCAGAAAGCGACTCCATAAACGTTTCTAAATCCCCAAATACTGCACCATAGCTGATCCCTAAAGTTAAAGAGACTAGTGCCCATGCTATCAATGATGGTCTAAGTAATTTAACGAGGAATCCAAACGGGTTTTTAGCGAATTTATGGGCACTGGCCTTGCCAGCGCGCGCTTGTAATAAACCGCGCTCCAAATCACGCGTCGCATTCAGATAAAATGCACTTACCAAAACTAGCACACTAAACAATAGTCCTAAGCCAAGCGGCCATAGATAATTCGATACGTACACTTCCGTGCGCAAAAGCCAGTTTAAAGGAATCATCCACGCAAGCACTTCAAATGAGACATCACCAATGCCGCGCAATAAATACATACCGATAATCACGCCAAAACTCATGCCCATCACACTACGATTATTTTCTGATAATTGCGCAAAAAGCGCACACATTGCACCACCCATAATAAGTGCTGCTCCTGTGGTTATGCCATACATCATCGAACCAAAAAATGTTGCCCCATCAAGTGAAATTGCATGCAACCCAAATCCTGTTAAAAGCGCAATCACAACACTAACAATAATCAGTAAAAGAGTCGTTGCCGCAAGGGTTGAAAGTCTCCCCACTGGCAAGGCACGAATCATTTCTAAAATACCTTCTTCTTCGTCATGCCGCGTATGTTTTGATACCACAAAGACGCCCATAACCGCAGCGAGCACCATCGAAAAAAGCACCATTTGATTGCCCATGGCGGCTGCCATATGATAATTGGCAGCTCCAAAAACAGGACCTAACATCGCAACCATCGCAGGGTTTTCCATTGCAATGGCCATCGCATCTAGTTCTTCAGCAGAATAATAGAGCTCAGGAAACGCCGCCGCTATCGCAACCGTTAAACCAACAACAACACCAATCCAAATAAGCAAACGTACACGATCGCGTCGCCATGCAATTTTTAACAATGGCAAGGTACTCCACATCAGTGCACGCATTATTATTCATCCCTTTCATAATGACGCATGAACAGTTGTTCTAAGGTTGGTGGGGTGCTATGGAAACTTAAGACTTCACTACTTGCAATGTGTTTAATCAAAGCGCCAATATGCGCTGAATCAATGTGAAGTCGAACGTGGCATCCACTTTTCTCAACATTAGAAACACTGGGGATTTTCTCTAAGTCTGCAATGGGATGTTTGCTTTCAATTTCAACTTCTGTAGCCCTTAAGTGCCTTAAGTCTTTCAAAGCCCCACTTTCAATGATTTCACCTTGACGAATAATGCTGACTTTATCACATAATGTTTCGACTTCACGCAAAATATGACTTCTTAAAAAGACAGTCTTATTTTCTGCTTTTAACGCTTGAATGTGTTCTTGAAATAAACGCTCCATCAACGGGTCTAACCCGCTGGTCGGTTCATCGAGTATAAACAGTTCTGCATCACTCGCAAACGCCGCAATCAACGCAACTTTTTGGCGGTTCCCCTTTGAGTAAGATCGACACTTTTTCGTTGGATCAAGGTCAAACGTTTCGATCAGCTCTTGTTTTTTCTTACTGTTATCATGGCCATTGAATGATGTCAAAATATCGATGACTTCACCCCCTGTCATGTTAGGCCATAACTTAACATCACCCGGCACATAAGCAATGCGTTTATGAATCGAGACGGCATGGTGCCACGCGTCTTGATTAAAAACATGCGCCGCACCTGCATCAGCACGCAAAATGCCAAGCAACAGTCGAATTAACGTTGTTTTGCCCGCCCCATTAGGTCCAATGAAACCATAAATATCGCCTGCTTCAACACTTAAGTCAACCTTATGCAACGCGCGCACTTTACCATAATACTTGCTCAGTTGTTTCGCTTCGATAATTGCCATGGTTTTTATCGACATAAAACAGTATTCGTTTCATGCTTTTCCTTTCATGTGGGGTTGATAACCATATTTAGTGTACCATGAAATTAACGTAGGCTCAATTAAGAAAAAAGCCGGTTAGGCCGGCTTGAATCCTTTATACAAAGCGTTCGATGTCGCCCTCTTCTTTTAACGCTTCAATGATTTCATTGAGGGCTTCTTGACGGAACTGATTTTCAACTTCTGCTTCTAAGTCATCTTTAATGTCTTCAAAATCTTCAATAGGTTCATTAGCTGCTTCTGCTTGTTCAACATACATCGCATACGTTTCTTCTAAATCTTCTTCAGTGACTTCATCAATTTCAACCGCTTCATTAATGAATTTTTCTAAGGTTAAATCACCTTTTAGCATTTCTTCAAAACTTTCACGCGTGAAGTCGAATTGTTCTAAGGCAGCTTCAAAATCTTCTTCGCTTTCGTATTGATCAATCACGCCTTGGACTTCTTCTTGAACGTCTTCATCCGATGCCTCATAGCCTTGTTCGATGGCTTCTTGTAAAATTAAGGCTCTTTGAATGAGGGATTCTAACGCTTGGGATTTGATTTGATTCAA
>PWME01000201.1 GCA_003559235.1 Mollicutes bacterium
CAAGCATGGTTTTTGCATCTTCTATCATTCCTGAATAGGCTTGTTCAATTAACGTTTCAAGCTCTACTTTGACCACATCAACGAATTCTCCTTCATCGAGCGCTTGTGCTTGATAAGTCGCGTTAAAGGCAACGAAAACACGTATCCGCTCATTTGAAATTCCGACGCTGCTATAAACATCCGCAACCTTTATTAAATGGTCAGCGACATAGCCCGATTCTTCTTGCATCTCACGTCTTGCACACGCTTCAATGCTTTCGTTTTTATTATCCAGTTTACCCGCTGGTATCTCTAAAAGGTCTTGCTGAATGGCGTAGCGAAATTGTTTTACAAGAATGGCTTCGCCATCAACAGTAATAGGTAAAACCGCAACCGCACCAACATGATCCAGCATGACCCGTTCGGCTTTCATGCCATTTTCTAATATAACATCATCATGATGAAATGCCACAAAATCACTAAAAAATAGCGTTCTTCTTCGCGTTTGCTTTTCTTTCATAGCGGTGCCCCCAATACGTTGTTATAAACACTCAATTTGTATTATAGCACTGTCACGTGTGATTTCAACGCAAAAAAACACCGTCATGGCGCGACGGTGTTGTGGATTGGTTTTTTTAATTGGCATGATTGATTGATGATACCAAGTTCACACGCAATGGCTTCATACGCTTGAACCCCTTGAATTAAAATCGTATCATCGAAATCAAAGCGTTCACTGTGTAACGTGACCCCGTGAGAACCAGTCCCTAACATGATGTAATAACTTGGCGCTTGTGACCCATAAAACGAAAAATCATCGGCCATGAGTAAGGGTTGCATGGTTACACTTGGAAAGGAAGCAAGAGCATGCACAATTTTTCCATGCAAGATGCCATGATTAATGACCGCAGGGTAAGCACCAAAATACTTAATGGTAAGTTGAACTCCAAATTGTGATTCAATGGTTTCATTGATTGATTGCATTAAAGCCTTCATGCGGTTTTGTGCTTCTTTTGAATAAGAACGTACCGTACCTTCCATGGTAATTTCACCAGCAATTACATTCGAAGCATCGCCACCTTGAATCGTCCCAATGCCAATTAAGACATTGTCTTCTGGCATGGCCTTTGGCATTGCATAGTATTGTTTAATCAGTTCTGCACTGGCGATTATTGCACCATGATTGGATTCTTTATTGCCGTGATGACCACGGTTTCCTTCAATGAACACGGAAAACTCAGTAATCTCGCCCATTAAAACGCCTGCTTTAAGTCCGAAAACCCCTTTGTCTAAGTCCGGCAGTAAGTGCGTCCCAATGACTGCTTCAATCGAAAATTGTTCAAACAATCCTTCTTCAATCACTTTGCGTGCCCCGCCTGAACTTTCTTCAGCGGGTTGAAACAAAAAAATCATCGTTTTATCGGGTCGTGTCTCAGAACTCATCCGCTCTGCAAAGGCTAAAACCATCGCCATATGACCGTCATGACCACACGCATGCATCGCGCCTGAATGCAAAGAAGTATACGGTGCATTGGTGTTTTCTTCCATCGCAAGGGCATCCATATCAGCCCGAAACAAAACGGCCGATGGATGATGGCCTTCTAACACAGCGTATAAACCACTTTCAGCGATGGTATGAACCGTGTACCCTGCATCAGTAAGCACACGCCGAATATAGGCGTGGGTTTTTGGTAAATCAAACCCGAGTTCCGGGATTTGGTGTAAAGCGCGTCTGTGTTGAATGACTTGATTGTTCATGGCAAAACCCTCCATAAACGGTTCTATTCATTATAAAAGCCGCGAGCAAAAGGCTCACGGCTTGCTTGAAAGCGTTCCTTTTACCCGGCTTAGCAGTGCGCTCTCTTTTGGGGTGGGTACCCGCAAAGAGCAGTCCCGTGCTTATTCAACACGGACCCAGCAGAAATTCTGCTTCGGCGATGGCCCCTTTCCCCAAAAGGTACTCTTGACCAACGCAGCCTCAAACTGCAAAGCATGAACCATTAAATTTAAAGCCATCATATCATGGGAGTGAACCCCTGTCAATCTAAAAACCTATGAAAGCGATTGAATATGGTTATGGTTTCAATATATTCTCAATTCTATTTAATACGGTTTCTAACTGATCGTGTGAACACGCCAAGTTCAAACGGAAAAAGCCTTCATATTCTTTTGCGAACGTTGAGCCTTCTGAAACAACAACACCAGACGCTTCAAATTGTGTTGTCAAAGCATGTTTTGTTTGAAAAACTGCCCGGGCATCAACCCATGCCAGATACGTTCCTTCTAACGGAGTTACATCGATAGCTGGGTTAATGGATTTCAAACGTGCTTTAAGCCTATTATATTGCTTAAAGATATGGTCATTTTGTGCATCAATAAACGCATCACCATGTTGATAAGCCGCGATGAGTGCCGTTAATCCTAAGGTATTTAAACTAGAAAGATAGTAGCGGTCTAAAAGCTCTTTTATACGTGTCTTCAGACGAGCATTTTTGGCAATGATAAATGCCGTTTGTAAGCCTGCTAAGTTAAAGGCTTTGCTCGGTGCATGCACTATAACTATGTTTTCATACGCGTTAAAATACTGCCCCATCGAATGAAAGTGGTTGCCTTCCATGATGAGGTCAGCGTGAATTTCATCACTAATGATGGTTACATCATACGCCTTACAAAGCGTAAGCAATGCGTCAAGTTCTTGGGGTGTAAACACACGACCAACGGGATTATGAGGGCTGCATAAAACAAAGGTCTTAACCCCGGCTTTAAAGTGTTGTTCTAAGTTTTCTAAATCCATTGTGTATGTTGTGCCTTGACGGTTAAGCGGATTATTGACAACCGTTCGCTTAATGCCTTTAATGGTCTTTGCAAACATATGGTATACCGGTGTTTGAATGACCACAGCCTCATCAACATCCGTATTGGCTTCAACTGCAATCGCTAAGGCTGTTAAGACTTTTGGGGCGGTTAAAACCCAGTCATCTTTAATGGCAAAACCATAGCGTCTTTTAATCCATGCACTGAGTGTATCATAAAATGTTTTATCGCTATAGGTATAACCAAATGCGCCATGATCAACACGGTCTTTCAAGGCTTCGATAATGGATGGAGCGGTTGCGTAATCAGAATCTGCCACAGACATCGGAATGACATCAGGGTTTTTCGTCTTTTTTTGTGCACTATCCCATTTTGCAGAACGGGTGTTTTTGCGGTTTAATGTTTTAAATAAAGTCATGATGATGTCTCTTCGTGCTGGCTTTTTATATGTTTAAAGCGTGAATTAATATGGGCCAAACGCTCTGGAATGTCAATATTTTGCGGGCATTTGGGGACGCATTCGCCGCAGTCTATGCATGCCTCTGCACGCTTTGAGACTTCATACGATTCATAGCTTCTAATAAAGGGGCGTTCATGGTGGCTTACGGCATAGTTGTTATAGGTTTCAAACATATTAGGAATGGCAACCCCATGTGGACAAGGCACACAATAGCCACATGATGTGCACGGGACAATACGCGCCTTTAAAAAGATTTCTAAAGCTTTATCAATGACGCCTTGTTCTGTATCATTCAATGGTTCAAAATTCGTTAAGGTTTCAATGTTATCTTGCGTTTGCGCCATGTCACTCATTCCGCTTAAAACAACCATTACATTGGGTTTTGAGGCAGCATACCGCACTGCCCATGAGGCGATGCTTCTGGATGCATCAGCTTCTTTTAATACAGCGCGTGCATCTTCTGATAAGGTCGCAAGCGTTCCACCACGTACGGGTTCCATTACTAAGCAAGGTATTTTATGCGACGTGACAATATCATACTGGCTTTTGGCATCTTGAAAGTCCCAATCTAAATAATTCAACTGAAGCATCACAAAATCCCAAGGATGATAGGCCATAATTTTTGCCAGTACTTCAGGCGTATCATGAAAAGAAAAGCCAAGATATTTAATTTTTCCTTCGCGTTTCAAAGACACTAAATAGTCCATAATCCCTGGCTTTTTGTAAATGTCAAAATGGGTTTTATTCATCGCATGACAAAGATAATAATCAAAGTAATCAGCCTGACATTTTTCTAATTGGGCTTCAAAAATCCGTTTGACATCATCTAAAGATTCAATTTCCCAACTCGGCATTTTATTGGCAAGTTGAAATGACTGACGAGGATATTTTTTCAAAACACGACCCATAAAGGTTTCACTTTCACCACCATGGTATGGCCATGCCGTATCAAAATACGTCACACCACGTTGATACGCATAATCAATCATCGCTTCTGCACGCGCTTCATCAATCGCGCCTGTCTCAGTGGTTGGCAGTCGCATACAACCAAACCCAAGTAATGATGGTACTTGGTCAATGGTTGGAAATTGATGAACTTTTTTACTAACCTGTTTTTTCATTGTAACCCTCCTGTAATAAAGCGTTTCATGAGCATATCCACATCGATGTATTTGTTTAATAAAGATTGTTTAACCAATCGATAATGCGGAAAATAATGCGTTTTGTATAAATCACTATGGCGAATAGGAACGATGCCTTGACGATTAAAATACGCAATCCATGGTTGAAAATCATAGTCGCTTTTTAATGCTTCAAGATGCGCAATAAATTGTGCTTTAAACGTGTTATGGGTTTCATCACTGCGTTTTGCAGACGCTAAAAAGCATTCGATTAAATTATCAAACGACAAAATGCCATCAACGAGACAAGCGAGTGATACACGCACATAACCGTTCCCAACCGATTCAACGTAGGGTGTTTGTGCATAGGGTTGAAACGTTTCTAATTCCTTCATCAAATAGTTTTTCACCCGTTCAGGGTTTAAACCACTAGAAAAATGCGCAGGTCCAAAAGTATGTTGGAATAAAAGTTTCACATAGTCTTGTGTTTCCATTTTTGGATAACGTTTTGTGTGTTCTAGAAAAACCGTGTGAATCGTCGCGTTAAAATCAATCATCTAAAACGCCTTCAACTTGGTCTAAATCAATCGTAAAGAGAATGCCTTTACCGGGTGCTTCTAAATCGATGCCATCCCTAATACCATCCATAACATCTTCTAAAATATCGGTGTTAGTTACAATGAGCACAATATCTTTTTCTGGTTCAATCAACGTCCCAAAAACTTTTTTGTTTTCGCGAATACTTGTGCCGCGACCATGAATAATCGTACCACCACGTGCACCATGCGCGCTTGCGGAAGTGATAACGTCTTCTCCATCGCCTCGTTTTACAATAACGATAATACACTTATACGTACTCATAAGAATGCCTCCAATACATGGGCAATGCCACCGCACCGCCGTAAATTAACCACAAATAATATGCCGGTATTCTTCTCAGCTAATTTGCCTTTGGACTTAAAGGTTTGAACAACATCATCGACCATCTCTTTTGGTACGGCAGTCATAATGATATCGCGTTCAGGATCATGGGTAAGACCGAGTTTAGCCGTAATCCCTTGTGTATGCGCTGTCCCTCTACCATGAAATTCTGTTATTCCCTCAACACCAATCTTTTTCGCAGCCTTCACAAGTTTTGAAACATAGCCTGTTTTAATGATGCAGACAACCAACTTATAATTGCTTATGTCACGCATGGTATCACCTCTCAATCGCTTCTTTCATAAATAAGACCAAGTACTAAAATCATTAGGATAGGAACTGCCGCTACTAGCGCAATCATCCCGAATCCATCTTTCACAGGATCGCCACCAAGGGTATCCGCAGCGGATACCGTAAATGCCATAATGAAGGTGGCAATCATCGGGCCCGTCACAACTCCGCCAGAATCAAAAGCAAGTGCGGTGAACGTTTCTGATGCTTTAAAGGTTAACAAGACAATAACACCGTAAAGCACCACAATAACCATTAAAAATGGAATGTCTAACAAAACACGCGTAAGCGCAAAGG
>PWME01000203.1 GCA_003559235.1 Mollicutes bacterium
CATCGAGAGCGTTTTATAATAATCGATTAGGCGCTTTTTTAAAGAAATTATGCGAGGTATCAAATCTTGAAGTTGCCTTGCCGATGAACACAGGAGCAGAGGCGGTTGAAACAGGGATTAAAATTGCCCGCAGGTGGGGTTATCAAATTAAAAAGGTGCCCTCGAATCAAGCAGAGATTATTACCGCTAAAAGCAACTTCCATGGTAGAACCTCTACAATTGTTGGGTTTTCTACAGACGAAGTTGCTAGAAAAGATTATGGACCGTTTATGCCAGGATTTTTGAATATACCATTTAACGATATCGACGCCTTAGAAAAAGCAATCACACCACATACCGTTGCATTTTTGGTTGAGCCAATTCAAGGTGAAGCGGGCGTCATCATTCCAGATGAAGGGTATTTAAAGAAAGTTCGTGAAATTTGTACAAAAAATAATGTGTTATTGATTGCGGATGAAATCCAAACTGGATTTTGCCGGACAGGCAAAATGTTTTGTTATATGCACGACAATATTGAACCCGACATTGTACTGGTAGGAAAAGCTTTAGGTGGTGGTGTATTCCCCGTTTCAGCTGCGATTACAAGAAAAGCCATTATGGATGTTATAACGCCTGGTTCACACGGTAGTACCTTTGGTGGCAACCCGCTTGCCTGTGCAGCCGCTGAAGCAGCGCTTGATGTGCTGATAGATGAAGATTTGGCCAAACGTAGTGAAGAATTGGGCGACTATTTCTTAAAAGGCATTCGTGATATTAATAGCCCGATTTTTAAGGAAGTGCGCGGAAAAGGGTTATTTATCGCCATAGAATTAACGGATGAAGCTGGGGGTGCACGCCAATACACAGAACAACTAAAATCGATGGGCATTTTGGCAAAAGAAACGCACGTGCATACGATTCGTTTAGCCCCGCCATTAATCATCAAAAAAGAAGAAATTGATTGGGCATTATCGATCTTGCGCGATGTTTTCTCACGATAGGTGAGTCTTATGAAGCCATTGTCGAAAAAACATGAAAGCATTGAGGAATCAAAAACATTAGCGATTAATGCGAAAGCCAATGCATTAAAATCGCGTGGTGTAAAAGTTATTAATTTTTCATCGGGTGAACCCGATTTTAAAACCCCGCGCTTTATTAGAGACGCTGCCAAAGATTTCATTGAACAAGGGCATATTCGTTATACCCCAAGTGCTGGGATTTTGCCGCTTAAAGAAGCGATTTGCGAAAAACTAAAGCGCGATAATAATCTTACATATCAACCATCAAACATTGTCGTATCTGCAGGCGCAAAACATTCGCTTTATAATGTCTTTCAGGCATTGTTAAATCCAAACGATGAAGTAATTATTCCCTCACCTTATTGGACAAGTTATCCTGCGATGGTAGAACTTGCGGGTGGGAAGCCAGTATTATTAGAAACCTACGAAACCGCATTTCAAATTGATATGACAAAACTTGAACGTTTAATTAATGAAAAATCAAAAGCCATCATTTTAAATAGCCCAAATAATCCAACGGGTGTCATCTACCCGCGTTCAACCTTAGAAGCCATTGCAAAGCTTGCCATTAAACATGATCTTTATGTTGTATCGGATGAAATTTATGAGAAATTGTTGTATGAAGGCACCCATGTCAGTATTGCTGCATTGGGTGATGCCATAAAACAGCGTACGATAACCATTAACGGATTGAGTAAGTCGCATGCGATGACGGGATGGCGGATTGGATATTTAGCAGCGGATGAATCGATTGTAAAAATCATAACGAACTTGCAAAGCCATAGCACTTCAAACGCATCCACCATTACCCAACACGCCGCGCTTGCTGCTTTGAAAGGCAGTGAAGCAGACGTTGAGATGATGCGAAATGCATTTGAAAAACGCCGCAAAATGGTGCTTGAGACCATTGACAAGTTACCGCTATTAACTGCGGATGAACCGCAAGGTGCCTTTTATGTTATGATTAATGTTAAAGCGTTATTCGGGCATCAGTATGAAGGCATTACGATGCATAGTGCAAGTGATGTCGCACGCGTTTTCTTAGAGCATGCGCATGTGGCAATGGTTCCTGGAATTGCCTTTGGGTGTGATGATTATCTGCGCATGAGTTATGCGACGAGTGAAACAGATATTGAAGAAGGTTTAAATCGAATAAGTGACTTACTTGAAACCTTAAATCAATAAAGACCCCCTTATAAAAAGCCGAAATTTTTCGGCTTTTTATCTTATGATGGGACCGCTTGCGATGGTAGTGCTTAATGGCGCCCATAAATAGTACGTTAAATTTACAGTAATCGTGTACAATGAAAAAGTAAAGTAGTTACATAAATATTAATCTAGATTAATGAACTCACCATGGTGAGGAAATTATTCATGTTGCTACAAATAACTTTTTCTTATAGGAACGATTGGAGATGATTTTGATGGTCTTAAGTCTTGTTATCGTAGGATTGCTGTTTATTTTAGTCGTTATTTTATTGATTAGAGAAAAAAGCTTTTTGTTTACCATTCGTGTGATTGGGGTTTATGTGTGGGTATCTTTAACCATCATGGTAATCCCATACTTTATTGTTTTTGAGACGTCTTTTTATCTTTTTGAAGCGGTTTTACATACGATGAGAAGTATGTTGCTCAATAATGATTCTACCATTGCAAATTATTTCGCAAATCGTGATGTGCCATACGCCTTATCCTATACCGTATTACTTTACATATTTTATGTGTTGGCACCAATATTCACTTTGCTTTTTTCTATTTCATTGTTTGAAAAATACCTCAACAAGGTTATTTATTGGTTATTCCGTTCATTTAAAGACTCTATTGTTTTTTCAGAATATAACCACAAGACACTTTATCTTGGTGAGTTGTTGAGAGATAAGTATCCACATAAATTAATTGTTTATCTAACCGATGAGTCTAGTGATATCGATTACGGTTTGATCAAAAAAATGAAAGCTTTGGTATTCGATGGTAAAGTTCACACTTTGAAGCACTCAATGCGTAAAAACCGTTCAGCCTATTTGCTATCTGATAACGAGTTAAACAATATCAAAGACGGTATGGCGATTGTTCCTAAAGCCAAAAAGAAATCGTTCTATCATGATATGTACTTAGTTTATCGAGGGGAAGCACCGAAATTGATGTTTAAGTTTATCGACGTCAAAGATAAACTCAATGTACACTGGATTGAAGAAGAAAGAATGGTTGTAGAAGAGTTGTTGCTTAAATCGCCTTTATACAATGCACTCAATAATAATACCCTCAACCTAATGATTGTTGGATTGGGTAACATAGGTGAAGAGTTACTTAAACGCGTCATTTATCAATCCAATGTAGGTCTAGATACGACGGTCCATATTACTGCGATAGATTTATACGCTACGAAAGTGAAGCAGAAAATTTTGCATGGTGCTCCATTGGCTTTTGAGTCAGTTGACATCGAGTTTTTAGATCTAGATGTGACAAGTTACTCATTTGATGAAGCGTTAAAAAAATTGAAACATATCCCAACGTATATAGTGATTGCATTGACACAACAACAAATGAGTATTGAAACGGCAATCTTTTTAAGGCGATTTTATGCAAAAATTGCGGATGATTCCACGGTAAAAATCCATGTCGCAATTGATGATACAAAAACGGAAGACTTGTTAAACAACTTAAAAGAGGCTGATAATTCTGAAGAGTTGGACCCAAACAATAAAGTAGCAGAGCGTGTGCTTGAATTTGAAACATTTGGCATATACAAAGAAAATTATAAACGCTATATTGGTGAAGAAATCCATAATAAGGTGTTATGTTATTTAACCAACGCGATTTATAATGAATATATTAAAAACGATAAGGATGTTGAAACTGCCATTAAAGATATCAAAGCTATGTCAAAAGACAAGATTGCAGGGATGTCTAATGATTTAGATATTAAAAAAACCCGTCCATTTGTCATTCATCTAGCGACCAAACTCAATGCTATAGGGTACGAAATGAAATTTAATAAAACGCTTCCTGAAGCTGGTGAGATAGCGAGCACCGATAAACAGTTACGGGATGATATTGAATCAAACCTAAAGATGTTAACAGCGTTAGATGGCAAACTTTGGCAAGCCTTTAAAAAATGTGAGGGGTATACACCGTTGGATTTAGAAGAAACAGCGCCTAATAAGTATGAGATTCCAATCACAAAAGAACATGCAAGGATTAATCTTTTTGACACCCAGGAACTCGCGGAGCGAGTTGGAAAACCAAAGAATTTTTTCATTGATCGTGACCAAAAGTCAATTAGGACTATTCCCGATTTAATCCAACTTTACAACGACAAAATAAAAGAGTTTGATAAAAACGCTAAATATATTGTCATTGCAAAGAAGGATAAATGAGTTTGTGCCTATAAAAAACAGCCGCTGGCGGCTGTTTTTGATTATCGGTTGTAAAATTCAACGATTAAGTTTTCTTTAATTTCGCTTAAGATTTCTTTACGTTCTGGGAAACGGACATATTTGAATGCAAGTTTCTCTTCGTCAAATTCGACGAACTCAGGACGTTCTACAGCGTTTTCAAGATTGTCTTTAATAATTTGTAGATCGCGAGACTTTTCTTTTAACGCAACGACTTGATTTGGGGTAACGCGGTATGAAGGGATATCAACCTTTTTACCATCAACCAAGATGTGACCGTGTCCGACAAGTTGGCGTGCTTGGCGACGCGTGCGCGCAAGCCCAGCGCGATACACTAAGTTATCGAGTCGGCTTTCAAGCAAGAACAAAAAGTTTTCCCCTTGGCGTCCAGAAAGTTTTTTCGCTTCGTTGAACGTTTTTCTAAATTGACGTTCATTGACGCCGTAGGTGAAACGGACTTTTTGCTTTTCTTGAAGCTGTAAAGCGTACTCACTCAATTTCCCGCGGCGTTGTCCATGTTGCCCTGGTGGGTAAGGACGTTTACCGATTTCTTGTCCGGTTTCAAGGGTAGAATACTTTAAGCGACGTGAAATTTTCCACGTTGGTCCAGTATAACGTGACATGGTATGCCTCCTTTTAGCAGTATTTGCATGAAAGGGATACATAACTTTTTGGGACTGAATGCCTCAAGCATTTCATCTCGCCAGCAGAGACTACTATGCAACCGCTAAATGCGGGGTTATTCAGCGTTCCTAAAAGCGCATGTATAGCTGCCTTTATTACGCATGCGTATGCATTATATAACAATTACCAACACTTGTCAACCAATGTCTTTGCGAGGGTTTCAAGCATGGTTTGGTCTAAGGTGTTAAAACGGTTTTTTTCTGGGCTGTCAATGTCGATCACACCAACGGTTTCACCGTTTTTTATGAGCGGGACAACGATTTCACTTTGACTGCGGGCATCGCAGGCAATGTGGTCATCAAAGGCATTGACATCGTCGACGATAACGGTTTTTTGTAATGCGGCAGCCCGTCCGCAAACGCCTTGATTAAAAGGGATTTTTGTGCAGGCGGGTAAACCTTGAAATGGACCGAGCACTAACGTATCTTCTTCATCCGTAAGGTAAAAGCCTGCCCAATTGATGGTATCCATAAAATAATATATGAGTGCGCTCGCGTTTGCTAAGTTTGTAATGCGATTTTCTTGCGCATCAATGAGGCCATTGAATGCCCCTTGCAAGGTATCATAATTCTTTTCTCTGCTTTTGGATAATGGTATTTGATCAAACATATGTCTCACCCCATTTCATGGTAACCAAAGACTGCAGAAAATACAACAAATGTGTTAAAATAAGTGTTGGATTTGGAGTGATACATTATGGATATGATTTTGGCCCGCTTAGGTGATTTGACACTGAAAGGCAAAAACAAACGAAAATTTGTGAAACAACTAATGATGAATTTAAA
>PWME01000141.1 GCA_003559235.1 Mollicutes bacterium
GACCCGCACCTATAACCGTTACTGTTTTCATCGAATCACCTTATAAAACATAATAGATAAGCATCCCTGCAAGCCCACTAAACAAAATGACAATAATAGGATGCCACTTTAATTTCGCCACCAACACAAACGTTACGACAAGTAAACCAATACCCCAAAAATCAATAATCGCGTTTTCTGCAACACTAAACGCACTCGCCGCAATCAACCCTACCAAGGCTGGTCTTAATCCCGTAAAAATGCCTTTAACAACCGGGGAGTTTTTAAACTGATTGTAATACCGAGATACGACAATGACCAAACTAACCGGAATGAAAATAACCCCAACCGTACTAACCAAAGCCCCAAGCACACCTGCCATCGTAAACCCAATAAACGTCGCACTATTAATCGCAATCGGGCCAGGGGTTACTTGACTAATCGCAATCATATCCGTAAACATCGACATCGACAACCACCCACGGTCTTCCACAATAACCCGTTCAAATAACGGCAACATCGCATACCCACCACCAAAGGCAATCGCACCAATCGTGAAAAACGCCCAAAATAAACTAATGAGCATGGTCAACCGCCTCCTTAACCGTGTTTACCGCATACCCAAAAAACGCCGCCCCAAAGACAACATAAAAGGGATGCACCGTAAACGTTGCGACAAGCGTAAAAGCCATTGCCCCCATAAATACCGCAAACAAATTCGCATGCCGTTTAAAGAGTTTTAACGCCGCATAAAGCATTAACGAAACAACACTAATTCTTACCCCAAGGAAAAACGCTTCAACCAAAGGATTCTCAATATAACGAAACAGTAACGTCGCAACCCCCAATATAATTAAAAAAGAAGGTAACGCCGTCCCAAACACCCCTGCCAAAGCCCCTTTCCAACCTTTAATCTTAAGCCCTGTAAACGTTGAGACATTGATCGCAATCGGTCCAGGGAGTGATTGACACACCACAAGCGCATCATAAAAAGCGTCCGCATCCATTAACTTATGACGCTTCACAATTTCACGTTCCATAATTGGCACCATCGCATAGCCTCCGCCAAACGTAAAAGCGCCAATTTTCACAAAGATAAAAAACAACTTAACCATAGATATACGCATGCATATGCCTCCTGATGTCACGGTAACCTCTTGAGGCCATTATACCACGTGAAAACGAAAAAAGCCGCTTGATTCAAGCAGCTTTTAGAGAAACTTTAAGGTACCATCTTTAAGATCAACTGTCACTTTTTGACCTTCTAAAATATCCCCTTTAATAATGGCGCGACCAAGTTCTGTTTCCACAAACCTTTGCATATAGCGTTTCATCGGTCTTGCGCCATATTGAGGTTCAAACGCAGCCTCAATGATATGTGCTTTGGCATCACGTGTAAACACCGCTTCAATATGTCTATCTTTAAGGCGTTTATTAAGGGCTCTAATCTGTAAATCAATGATTTGCATAAGTTCTGATTTTTGTAAGGGTTTGAAAAGAATGGTATCATCAATCCGGTTTAAAAACTCTGGTCTAAAATGCTTTTTCAAACGATCAAAAACCGCGTTTTCGACTTCAGACTTGATGATACCATCGCCTGTAAGCCCTTCTAACAATAAATCCCCACCAAGGTTAGAAGTCATAATAACGACGGTGTTTTTAAAGTTTACCGTGCGTCCTTTCGCATCGGTTAAGCGGCCATCATCGAGTAATTGCAGTAACACATTAAAAACTTCAGGATGCGCTTTTTCTATTTCATCAAACAAAATAACACTGTACGGTTTTCTTCGCACCGCTTCGGTTAATTGTCCGCCTTCTTCAAACCCAACATACCCAGGCGGCGCACCAATTAACCGCGCAACCGTATGGCGCTCTTGGTATTCACTCATATCAATGCGAATCATGTGATCTTCACTATCGAATAAGTTTTCTGCAAGCGCACGTGCAAGCTCAGTTTTCCCAACCCCTGTTGGCCCTAAAAAGATGAATGAGCCAATCGGACGATTGGGGTCTTTTAATAGTGCGCGTGCCCGCAACACCGCATCGGCAACACTTTTAACAGCCGCGTCTTGTCCAATGACACGTTCATGCAACGTTTCATCGAGTTTAAGCAGTTTATCGCGTTCACTTTCAACGAGTTTTGCGACGGGAATCCCTGTCCAACGCGACACAATATCTGCAACACTTGATTCAGTCACTTCTTCTTTGACAAGTTCACCAGTCGCTTTCTTCTCACGTGCTTTTTCAAGTGCGCGTTCAGCGTCTGGTAAGTCACCATGTTTTAACTTCGCAAGCTTTTCTAAATCATAGTCGCGACTCGCTTGTTCAATCGCTTGTTGGATGTTTTCTATCTTTTCTTTTAAGTGTTTAATGTCATCAAGCGAACGTTTTTCCTTTTCCCATGAAGCTTTCAGACGGTTGTGTTCGTCTTTTAACGATGCAATGGCTTCATCAAGGTTTTTAAGCCTCTCTTTAGAGGCATCATCTTTTTCTTTCGCTAATGAGGTGCGCTCAATTTCTAATTGTAATAACTTTCGACTAATCGCATCAAGTTCAGCGGGCATTGAATCAATCTCAGTGCGGATCATTGCGGCGGCTTCATCCATTAAGTCAATCGCTTTATCGGGTAAAAAACGGTCTGAGATATACTTATGCGACATGTTCGCACAAGCAATGATCGCTTGATCAGATATTCTAACCCCATGATGGATTTCAAACTTTTCTTTAATTCCTCGTAAAATTGATATCGTATCTTCAACCGAGGGTTGATCAATTAAGACTTGTTGGAAGCGCCGTTCAAGTGCCGCATCTTTTTCGATATACTTGCGGTATTCATCGAGCGTTGTTGCACCAATACAGTGCAGTTCCCCGCGCGCAAGCATCGGTTTTAACATATTGCCTGCATCCATCGCACCTTCGGTTTTGCCCGCCCCAACGATTAAATGGAGTTCATCGATAAATAAAATAATTTGCCCTTGAGAATCGGCGATTTCTTTTAATACGGCTTTCAACCGTTCTTCAAACTCCCCGCGGTATTTTGCGCCGGCAACGAGGGCACCCATATCAAGCGCAAAGATCGATTTGTCTTTTAACCCATCCGGTACATCACCTTTGACAATACGGCCCGCCAATCCTTCCGCAATTGCCGTCTTTCCAACCCCGGGTTCACCAATTAAGACAGGGTTATTTTTGGTGCGTCTTGATAAAATTCGAATCACACGACGAATCGCTTCATCACGGCCAATCACAGGGTCAAGCTTGCCTGCTCTGGCAAGTTCTACCAAATCACGACCGTATTTTTCTAACACTTGGTAATTTGATTCAGGGTTTTCACTCGTCACCTTTTTGCCTTGTCTTACTGAATTCAACGCATTTTTAAAGCTTGCTTCATCAATATTAAATTGCTTGAAAAGCGCTTTTTGGTCGTTACTTTTAAGCAATGCCAAATACAAATGCTCAACACTTAAATAAGCATCACCCATCGCTTTTTGAATGTCTGCAGCTTTTAGCATAACGGCGTTGCCTTGGCGTGACATATATAGCTCTGAAGTGTCATCACCTTTTGGCAACGCTTCTAACTGTTCACTTAAAGCACTTTTTAAGGTGTGAACATCAACACCCATCGTTTCAAGCAACTCTATAATCAAAGAATCCGCAACGACAAGTGACCCCATATGAAGATGCGCTGGGGTAATGTATTTATGATTATAGCGGGTGGCGATATTGTGCGCTTCAATAAGCACAGCTTTCGTTTTTTCTGTCATATTTTCTTGCATAATCGATGCTCCTTTCTAAGGAAAATCGGGGCAAACGCCCCGATCCCTATTACTCAACGTCGATAAGATGTGATGTTTCTTCTTCAGTTGTCTTTTGCGCGCTTACGCGTAAGACACCGTCTTCAAGTTTCGCTTTAACGTGATTTTTATCGACGTCAGGTAAATTGATGACACGCCGCATTGAGCATACTTGACGCTCGCGATGGAGATAGTTTTCTTGCTTATCTTCTTTTTCTTCGTCGCGTTCAATGGCGATGATCAAGTGTTGATCATCATACGATACTTTAATCTCATTACGATTAATTCCAGGTAAATCCGCTTCAATGATGTATTGGTTGTCTTCTTCTTTGACATCAAGCTTAAAGGTATCGTGTCTTAATGAACGGAATGGTGCATTGAAGAAATCATCAATAAGGTTATTAAAATCACTAAGTTCATCGCGACGTCTTGGCGTGTTTGTAAAGGGTGTAAGTTTAAACATGATCATCCCTCCCATGGGTAAATTTGTTAGCACTTGATAATGTCGAGTGCTAATTCACTTATAATTTAGCATGAGATTTTTGTTTTGTCAAGTTCTATGAACACAAAAAAACACACATTTTTTTCATGTGCGTTTTTTTGTACAGTAAGTGGCTTTATGTGATTTCTGAAGCATCCTTTTTGCCAAAGTATAAAAGCCCTAACAATAACCATCCCAGCATGATAATACTAACAAATATAAGCACAGCCAATGCGCCAAAGTTAAAGATTAAAGGCACGCTTATTGCGGTCATAATACCACCACCAACGAACGGTTCAAAAAGCAATTGTTTATACCCAAACGCTTCTAAAGCGCGCGTATCAGCTTTCGCATCCACAATCCTTATAAGCATTAATCCTGCCGCCGTCATACCCATCGATTGACCAAAATCACCAATGCCGCGTTCAAACCAGTTTTTAGGAATCATGCGTCGCGCAAGCACGATAAAGGCAAAGACATTCCAGAATATCCCAACCAATGCCAAGATTAAGAATGTCCCAATATTTTGACCAATGACTTGCAAAGACAAAGTCGCAATCGCGCTTACAATCAAATAGTCTAAGGCTAACCCTTGTAAGCGATTGATCATTTCTCTGTCAACCAGTTTATGTTTATCAAACTTCATCATAAATAACTGCACAATGACTCCACCAAGCATCGCCAGTGGGAAAAGCGGCATATAGGCGATGATTTGTGTGCCACCATCGCGCGCCCACGTCGCATTTTCTAGCAGTATAAGCCCTTCTAAAATCAACTTACCTAGTAATACCGCCATCCCAATGACCCCTAAGTGCAAGGCAAGGGGTTCAATCGATTGCGGTGATACGGTTAAAACCCCACTTCCTTTACGATCTTCCATGTCCACAACCCCGCGGAGTTCAGCTTCATCAAAAGATTTCGGATCTTTCAAATAATTCGTCTTTTGTTTACGCACTCCCCAGTTAATCAAAATAACACCAAAGACAACACCACCAACAACCCCAACAGTCGCCAAGCCTAAAGCTAGATCGGCCCCTTCTTCAAAGCCTAATTCCACAAACGTATCAGCCAGTCCAGCAGCCGTCCCGTGGCCCCCTTCAAAACTAATTTCAATCAAAGCCCCTGCCATCGGATTCGCATTAAAAATTGGCACCAAAAGCAAAAGCGTTACCAACAATCCAACCACATACTGCCCCCACGCAACCGTTTGACCAAACGACACTTGCGGCCCTGCGGTCATCCATATACGCTTTATATTCGGAATAGTCTTCCCAATAAAAAGCGACGCAAAAATCACACTAATCAGTAACCCTGGCATTGACGCAAAAACCGTATGCACATGTTCAGTAAAGACTCCATAATCTAAATTTTCAAAGGTATCAAACCGCGTTATGATTCTCCCGAGCACTTCAGGCCCTAACAATAAAAACAAGAACCCTGCAATAATTGAACTCGGTAAAAAGAACCGTGAAAAAATCGCAAATTTCAAACGAATCCATTTCGCAATAACGAGTCCAACCCCAATAATGAGTATACTAAATCCAATAACGTCTGCATTCATCGTATCACGCTCCCA
>PWME01000129.1 GCA_003559235.1 Mollicutes bacterium
GTAAAAAGAACCGTGAAAAAATCGCAAATTTCAAACGAATCCATTTCGCAATAACGAGTCCAACCCCAATAATGAGTATACTAAATCCAATAACGTCTGCATTCATCGTATCACGCTCCCATATCTATTGTATCAAACATGAGCACCTTTTCAGAAAAAACATCTCGACCGAAGTCGAGATGTTAGTGTGTTTATTCGTCGTCCCCGTTTTCTTGGGTGTCGAGCCAAGCAAGTAAGTTAGAAACCACTTGATCACCAGAACGTATTTGCGCTAAGGTGAGTTCTAAATCTACAGGAATACCGAACTCTGTACTCTCAAAGTCAGAATTTGCCATAACCCCAGCACTACTCATCATTAAGATTGTCCCTGAAGGTAAGATGTTAGTCGTAATCGAACTTGCACCACCCGTAGACTGCATACCGATAATTGGGGCAATGCCCATATCTTTAATAATTGACGTCATCATGCTTCCGGCACTGTATGTTACAGGGCTTGTGAGGACGACCCATTCGAAATCAAAGGCTTCATTTTCAGTACCATAGTAGACTTCGCTTTTTGAACCGTCAAACGCATTGACACTATAATACTCAATCGGTTCATCGGTCATGTAGCCAATCGTTCTAAACGTTGCACCAACGTTACCACCGGTGTTGCATGAAAGGTCAACGATAACCGTTTCAACCGTTCCTTTTGCTTCAATAGCTTCTAAGTCTGCTTTAAATTCATCCGGTGTGTCCACATCAAATCCGGTAATTGAAACGATGGCGATGGTTTCGTTTTCATAGTAGCGAACGTCATAATTCGTGTTGCAGTGTGCGCTGAATCCAGTGTCAAACATTAGCGCATCATAAAACGCACGCATTCTTGGTCCAAACCAATCTAGCCATAATTGATCATCAAAATCGTCACGTTCGATATAATATCCATTTAATGTATGACTTGTATGAAGATCATCAAAGTCATACGCTGTCCGCATTACGGCTGTATAGTGACGACGTGCACCACGTAAAATCTCATCCGTGCGATCAAAGCGCTCATAACCCGTTGGTTCTTCTTCATCATACGCAAGATTTAATCCAAAGAAATGATCAAACGTAAGGGCTAAAAAGTCTAAGCTATTTTCAGCAAGGTGCAGTGGCATGGCCTCACCGTTTAATGACGATGCATTAATTTGGTCAAGCACGTCTTGATCACCCATTAACTGATACGTATCGACACCATATACCATGTCACCATTATAGTAAACATCAAACATTGACCCTGTGAAAAATAAATTAGCAAGATGGAGTGGCATGAGGTGTAACTCATCCTCTAAATAAATATCCATGTTGTAATCATCAAGGTTAATGGTTACTTCTTCACCGTCGTGATATTCAGAATCGATAACAAAAAGCTCTTGACCGAAATCTGTTTGCGTCGCTTCAGCAATCGCTGAGAAGAAGCTAAACATATTGACAGTAATTGTGTTTGCTTCAAAGTCCGCAATCAGACGATACTCATACGTTTCACCAATCAATGCTGGGTCGTCATCTTCTTCTAAGTCTTCTTCTGTGTATTCATAAATAAACTCAACAGTCAATGTCATGTCTTCGTAGATAAAATCAATCTCTTCATAAACAATCGCACCTTCAATCACGCTCATAAACGATTGAACATCAACATAAGGAATAACTTCATCACGAATGTAGAAGACATCCATCACACCGTCTTCAACAATATATTCAGTTGCTAAATTCTCAAACAGCAACTCAACATGAGAAACGTAAAGCCCTGGTTCAAGCGCAACAACCAAAACGTCAAAATCTTTTTGGCGCACAGCACTTCCTAAAGTAAACGTTGCAGTGAGTGTAACCGTTTCATCGCCATCTTCATAAAATGGACGTGTTACGGTTCCATCTAAAGCAATGCGTGATTCATCACTTGATGCCCATTGAATACTCGCATCTTCGTAACTATCAGGAAGTTCGAAATCCTCTTCAACAACTTCCGGCATTTCAAATGTTTCAATAAGTGCTTCGAGTGCTTCGCCATCAAGGTCTCTACGACCTGTCTCAACGTCACACGCGGCCACAATAAGTACCATGACCATAGCTAATGATAAAGCAATAATCTTTTTCATGTAAATCCTCCTATTTAACATTTCATTTATCGCCAACACGGTTATTTAACCATGAGGTGATTGCATTTAGTGGCTGGGGAATGGTGTAGTAAAATCCTTGACCGTAGTCACATCCAAAGGATTTTAGTTTATCCAGTGTTGCTTGGGTTTCTATGCCTTCTGCAATAACACGCATACCCATTTCATGGGCATAATCGATAATCATTTTCACAATAGACGCGGCACGTTCATTTCTTGCAATTTCAAAAACAAGTTCCCGCGCAATCTTAATGGTTTCAATCGGTAAACTTATCAAGGTTGATAACGATGAATACCCTTGACCAAAGTCGTCAATTGCGACCGCAATGTTATGACGTGTTAGCTCCTCAAGCAATTCACCGCTTGCTTTGCGGTTCAACATCAGTGCTGATTCAGTAATCTCAACCGTAATCACTTTACCTTTATAATTTTCCCGTTTAATTTTCGCAAGTAATTTTTTGATAAGTTCTGGGTTGTAAAGGTTTCGTTGTGAAATATTTACGTTTACCGCCATGTTGGACTGGTTTTCTTCAATAGTCTTATAGTCATTGATGACTTGGCTTAATACCCATTCCGTTAACGGGTCAATAAGCCGGGTGTTTTCCACCATCGGAATAAAGTTATCGGGTTCGACCGTTCGACCGTTATCATTCCATCGCACCAACGCTTCTAAAGCAACCGCTTGGTCATCTTTAAGACGAATAATCGGGTGATATACTAAGTAAAGTTCTTGGTTTAAAATTGCATTCTTTACAGCGCCTAAACGTTTAAGGTTCACCGATTCACGGTGGAAGTCTTCGTGATAAAATGCATATTTCAAGCCCTGTTTTTTAGCGTGAAAGGCAGATAATTCACTCGCATGAAAAGCTTGCAAGCAACTCGTGTCATGCTCAGTCCCTTCATACACACCAACCGATACATCAACGTATAAGGGAACGTCGTTAACTTCAAAGGTATGGGTGTCAATGTACTCAAAGAAATCATTAAAGCGCGCTTTAAATACATCAGTCTTAACCATAAACCACAATCGTTGCGCATCGATATGCGCCGTAACTGGCGCATCAAAACATTCAGAAATGGTTTGGTAAATATCTTTGATAACCTTTTGATACGCATCAGAGCCTACCAAAATAACAAGTTGTTCGTAATTATTCACCAATACCGTGACGGCGTTAAACCCATAAATCTTTTTCTTAGCGCCAAACATCACTGGATTCGCCTCAACTTTGGGTAAACCTGAAGCATCATCATGCGTTACAGAAACCTTCAACCGGCGGTACTGAAGGCGCATAAAATCTGTCGCAATCCCAACAACACTGCCAATAAAGACAAAAAAGATTAACCGATACAACCAATTCATAAGCGGCTGCATCTCACCGGTTTCAGTATTAAGTGGCATTAACGGGCCATAGAGTAATCCAGCGAGGACACCGACAACCACACCACCCTTAATTCCAAATACAATCGCAGCCAAGATGATTGGAATGTATGCTGTATGAACATAGACAAACCGGCTACCCCCAGTTAAATAGACCAACACATAAACCAGCGGCAACATAACCGCGATGGGTATGATTAAATACACCCTATTTTTCGCATGCCCTCCCACAAGAAACTTGAACCATTTGGTCCCACCCTTGACCATACGGATCCCTGCTTTCTTAAACACGTACTTTAACGTTTGTTATGGTTTATTATAGCATACATGAAGCAATCCTTGCACTCGCTTCCAAAAAATCAAAATCCAAAGCGTTTATAAAGCAATGGATACAGTCCAAATCCGACAAAGGCAACCATAAAATACCGCACCATCGATAATAAATTCCACGTCAAATCACTTGTTACATTAAAGGCGCGAATCAGCGTTCCAAACCCGATTAAAGCAACACCCATGAGCGCTAAGCCCAGTCCATAGCGAACCCCTTTTTTCCATAAAAGGATATCATAGGTGAAATTCACATATTTTCTTTCAAAAATAATGGAAACGAGCAACCCAACCAAAATCCCATACCCAATGAAATAATCATTGCCTTCAATCAGTAAAAGCCCGGGTAAAAACAAAAGGGTAATGAGTAAAAACGCTCCATGCATTTTATCAACATTATCTTTGAGTTTCTCCGTAAGCAAAAATAGCAAAAACGCAGTCGCAAGCCCTAACGTTGCACCGACAATAACATCTTCAAAAAAGTGCACACCCAAATACATACGGCTAATCATCATTAGCACGATTACAGCACTTGCCAAAGTCCAAACCAAAGGTTTTCTTAACCAAAACGCAACGGCAAAATATAACCCTGCACTGTTTTGAACATGCCCACTCGGCATCGCACTACCCGTTGAAGTATCCGGACGCTTATTAATGACCGAATCATCAATTTCAAATGGCCTAGGGTAATTAATCATCTCTTTTAAGGTATTATTCAGTACAACACTAACCGCAAGGGCCATCCCTAAAAACGCCCCAGCGTGTTTCCCAACCAGCCAATACACAAATCCAATCAGTGCAATATAAACCAGTTCTTCTCCAAAAAAGCTCACTGTCCCAAAAAACCAATCCAAAAAAGTATTGCCATACCCTTGAAGCCAAAGTACCCAATCCAATGTCAGTGATAACATCATCATTCTCCTTTGTCTTTATCTTGATGCATGATGCGAAGAAACGCTCTGCGTTCTTGTGCGACATACACTTTAAAGCCCCACGGTGCCAAAGCAAAACCAAACTTAAACAGCTTAGACGGGAAAATCCGTTTTTTGTTTTTTTCAAGTCCACGCATCATAACCTTCGCAACGTGTTCAGCATCCTGAACCGGCCACGGTTTACGCACTTGATTGGCACGGTTAAAAAATTCTGTTTTCGTGGCCACGGGGAAAACCGCTTGTGCGTGTTGGCCTTTTTTTAGTTCTAAACGCCATGAATCCATAAATCCACGCAAACCCATCTTAGTCATCCCATAAAGTGCATACCCTGGCATCGACAAATAACTAACCGCACTTAACGTTGCCATGAAATTAAAAGGATCAGTGCCTTTTAATGCTTTCATCTTTTGGGCACTGTATATCACACTCGTAACATTTGTCTGCACAATCGTTGCCATATTTTCCCAGTCAGGAACATCTTCTTTACGATAATAGGCAAACCCAGCATTGGCAATAAAGGCATCAATCGTCTTGAACCGTGATAAGGATGCTTCAAATAATGTATCCACCGCTGCTTTTGATACAAGATCGAGATCTAATTTAAGCAAATTGTCGTGCTCAATCGATTGTGATGTCATATGGCGCGATACCGCCACAACATATGCCCCTTTTTCCAAAAGTTTTTCTAATAAGGCTCTCCCTATCCCCGTTGAAGCACCTGTCAAAATAATGACACTGCCTTCAATCTTCATGCAAATCACCTCGCTTGCTTGCCATTATTATAGCAAATCCCACAAATTTAAAAAGAAAAAAGCGCATTTCTGCGCTTATTCTTGACAACATCCTTCTCCATGATGCTCATCATCACACTCACCCTCATGACAATCGCCATCGGTTAAATGATGTTTTAAATCTTCTAGCGTGTCTGCTTCAAATGCGGCCAATGCATCCTGAACTGAACCGCTTGCTTGTAATGTCGCAATACCGCTTTGTACATATCTAGGATAGGCTTTTTTGCCCATTGACCCAACAATTAATGTATCCGCAC
>PWME01000003.1 GCA_003559235.1 Mollicutes bacterium
GTTTAAGGTACCTTCAAGACGTGAGGGTTTTAGTGTGGCATCCATGATACATCACCCGCTTGAATTTGTACAACCATCGCTTCACCTATCGTTTTCAATACGACAAACTGCAATCCTTCTGCACGCATTTTTTTATCGGTTTTAAGAGAATCGACATAATCATGCGCATGCAATGAAGAGGTAATAAGTCCGTGGTTTTTTAAATACGATTTTATAGGTGCGTAAATGGAAGGGTCTGTAATGCCAAGTTCAATCCCACTTTGAATTGCGATTAGCATCCCATAACTAATGGCTTCCCCATGTTTATAGGTTTGATACTGATGGGCGCGTTCAATGGCATGGCCAAATGTATGCCCAAAGTTTAAATGCATTCTAATCCCGGCTTCAAACTTATCATTTAACACAAAGTGGCGTTTAACATTTAACGCACGGGTGAGATGCGTTTGTTCAATCGTGTCACTTTCTAAGAGCATGGCATAAAGCGTTTTATCATAAATGAGTGCCGCTTTAAATAGTTCAGCACGTCCGTTATTGAGTTCACGTTTGTTTAAGGTTTTTAAAAATACGGTATCGATAAAAACAAACACAGGATCATAAAACGCCCCAATTAAGTTTTTACCACTGTTAAGATTCACCCCGGTTTTAGAACCTATTGAACTGTCAACTTGCGCAAGTAAGGTCGTTGGAACATGCCCTAAACGAATGCCGCGAAATAATGTTGCCGCAATAAACCCACCTAAATCACCCACCACACCACCGCCAAAGGTAAGCAATAAGTCATCGCGGCGGATGCCAAGGGCAATGAACTGTTCAGCGAGTGATTCAACGTGTTTTATATGCTTTGATGATTCGCCCGCCTGAATTACAACGGCACGGACGTCAAACCCCTTAAGAGTATCTTTGAGCCTGTTTTCATACAGTTTCCACACCGTTTCATCGGTAAGTAAATAAACCACAGAATGTTTCGTATGAGCCTTTACAAGATAAAATAATTCATCCAGTTGATTGGAATGTACGAAAACACTGTAGTTTTCTAAGGCAATCTCAGTCATACGCTTGTCGCCTCACTTTCGCTTCATTCAGCAATCTTTCAAGGGTATCTTTTTCATTGTCATTAATGGCATCTTTTAACGTTTTTAAGGCTTTTTCAAAACGTTCAATGGCTTTGTTTAATGATTTGGCATTGTCAATGAATAACTCTGACCAAAGCACGGCGTTAATATTAGCAATGCGGGTTAAATCACGAAATGAATCCCCTGTTGAAGTTTTCGTATCAAGTGCGGGTTCACTATGCATCAGTGATGCCGCAAGCACATGGGTCAACTGACTCGTAAACGCAATGCGTGTGTCATGCTCATAAGCGTTCATCGTTGAAATGGTTCCAACCTCAAGCGCACGAGCAAGCAACTGGATGCGCTTATAATCAACCTCGCGACTTCTTTTTCCTTCCACAATCAAAAAGTTCATACCCTTAAATAAATTTGAATCGCGTGCATCAATACCAGGATGCTCTTTTCCCGCCATCGGATGATGGGAAAGATAACCAATTGATGAAGGCAAACATGCATCAATGGCTTCTAACAGTTCCGTTTTTATCCCAGAGACATCACTCAAGGTTTGGTTTGGTGTGAAGCGCAAGGCATGGGCTTTAAAAAACGCTAGAGTTGCTTTGGGATACAATGCCGCAATAATTAACTCCGCATCTTCCATTGAATCAAGCGTACTTGAAGCGTCAATGATATGATTTTCTTTAGCCTTTTGCATAACCTGTTCATCACGGTCATAACCATACACCGTGAAGTTCGCTTGGCTTAACTTTTCTGCATACGATGCCCCAATGAGTCCTAAGCCAACGATAAAAACGTTCATGATAACCGTTTTCCAAAGGATGAACTCAGCGCAGTAATGGTATCCATGAGTGATGCGAATGTGTCAAATTTAAGTGACTGTGCACCATCGCTTAGTGCATTGGCAGGGTCAGGGTGAATCTCCACCATGAGACCGCTCGCACCAACCGCCAACGACGCGTGTGAAAGCTTTTCAATCATATTCCAACGGCCCGCTGCGTGCGAAGGGTCCACAATCACTGGCAGATGCGACAGTTCTTGCACTGCCAATACGGCACTGATGTCTAACGTATTGCGGGTATATTTTTCAAACGTGCGAATTCCGCGTTCACACAAAATCACGTTTTGATTCCCACCAGCCATAATGTATTCAGCCGCCATCAACCATTCTTCAATCGTAGCCGATAACCCGCGCTTTAACATAATCGGTTTTGACGCGGTGCTTAAAGCTTTTAATAAGTGAAAGTTTTGCATGTTTCTAGCCCCAACTTGAATGATGTCTACGTATTCTTCAAACACTTCAACCAAATCCGCTGAAGGGATTTCACTAACCGCCGCAAGACCATATTTATCGGCGGTTTTTCTAAGCAGTTTTAAGCCTTCAACCCCAAGCCCTTGAAACGAGTAAGGACTCGTGCGCGGTTTAAACGCCCCCCCACGCAAAATATGCCCTCCAGCCTCTTTAACCGTTTTTGCGCTAGCGTCCAATTGCTTTTCAGACTCAATTGAACACGGTCCAGCAATGACTGTAAATAGCGTATTGCCTATAGCGACATTTGGCGTTACGTGAATGATGGTATCTTCTGGGTGAAACGCGCGACTCGCGCGTTTAAAAGGCGTTGAAACACGCGTTACGTTTTCGACTGCTTCAAAGGCGTATAAATCGCGTGGATCGGTACCTGAAATATCCCCAATAACCCCAAAGACAATGACATGGTCACTGCGAACATCTTTTACACTTAAGCCACGATCTTCTAAATATTTGACGATGGTGTCGTAATCTTTTTGACTTGCGCTTCTTTTCAATTGGACAATCATAGTTATCGCTCCTCAATTGTATTATACTAAAAAAATCCCGAGGCGTCCGCCTCGGGATAGAAAATCCACGTGTCCGGTCGCCCTCCTTTATTCAAAGCCAAAAAGGAGTGCGCCGCTTATCGCAATCCTTTTTTAACAATATGCGTAATAGTAGAGGGCTGAGTGTGTTTTTAACATCGTTACCACCTCGTTAGTAATGCCATCCTACCATACCATTCATAACTTTGCCAAGCGAATGGTCTCAAAAACTTCATGAAAGCGTTCTTAATCGGTAAGACGCTGAACCCATTCAGCCTTGAGTGACGCATAATGTTTTAATGTTTGCGCATCTTTTTTATCAAGATGACCAAGCAAGACCCTTAACCGTGGATTTTTTTCAATGACATCTCGGTGGTCGTTTAAAAACATATAAAAGCAAGCATCCCAGTATTCAGCCCACGGTCCATCTTTAATGCCCATTTTCTTTAAGTAATTGGAGCCACTCATGTAGGGTTTTGTACTCATCAGTGGCCCTGCCGCAAACTGACTCATGCCATAGACATTTGGAATCATTACCCAGTCATAAGCATCAATGAACATGCGGCTAAAAAATTTTGTGACGTCTTTTGGGTGAATGTTTAATAAAAGCATTAAGTTGCCAAGCACCATAAGACGTTCGATATGGTGGGCATAAGCATGGTCAATAATCTTTTTTAAGATGGTATCCACGAAGTCAATGCCCGTTGATGCGGTATACCATGCACGTGAAAGTTTTCTGGTGTGGTTCAATCTGTTTTGGGTAATCATCGTGTTTCCTTCACGAACATAAACCGCACGAATGAACTCGCGCCAACCGATGACTTGGCGGATAAACCCTTCTTTAGACGCTAATGGCGCATCGGCTTGTTCGATCGCTTTAACCACGGTTTTTGGGTCTAACAACCCAACATTGAGTGGTGCGCTAATCACAGCATGAAACAAATAAGGATCGCGCGTGCTTAACGCATCTTGATAAGGCCCAAAGTTTTTCAGTTTATGGGCGATAAAGTAATCGAGTTGTTTTATCGCGTCTTGTCGTGTGATTGGGTAGTTGCACGGTATTAATGAACCAGGCGCATCATGAAAATGCGTTTCACAAAACTGTGTTGCTTCTTTGAGTGATTCATGATCACTAAAAGTGAGCGATGGCGGAATTTTGACAGATTTAGGCAATTTCTTTCGGTTCTCTTTATCGTAACTGTATTGCCCACCGATTGGATTTCCATTGTCCATTAAAATATTCATTGATTGACGGGTTTTCACATAAAAATCGTGCATGAAGTAACGCGTTTTACGGTGAAAAAACGCATTGATTGATGGCATGTCATACATGAAGTTTGGACTTTTTAGCCATGCATCAACCACATCGTCATAGAAAGCTTTAAGTGTATGATCAATAGGATCATAGGCCAAAATATGGTCATAGGCATTGAGTTCTTTAAAAAAATCATCTCGTTCAAATGGATAGGCAATATAGTGTTTTTCCCCATCAAATGCTTGATAACGACTGCGCATGGTAGCTCGGTGATAGAGAATTTTTTGTTTGTGCATAGGAAGTTGCCGCATGAAAAAATGACGGTCTTCTAAAAAGAAGTGGACCGTATTTTTTCGTGGATGTACAAACAGTTGATGTGGAAAGATTAGTAAAGCATCCATACAATCATCCTATTTTATGTTTGGTTAATGTACTGCATAACGTCATCATAGCCATATTGATACAATTTTTCCGTTTTGTTTTCAGAAAACTTTAAGATCCGCCCAAGTTCGAGTGCGCGCTCATGTCGTATTTCATGAAATGTCACACCGGGGTATAAATCCCGGTCAACCTTTGCACGGTATTTGTGCAAATAAATGACGTAAATTTCATCACAGCCAGCTTCGACAAGCGGTCTAACAGGCACGTTATCAAAAACGCCGCCATCATAGTATTTTTTACCCTCTATTGCGACGGGTGCGAAAAAGAATGGAATTGAACACGATGCCACAATGCCTTTATGAATCATCTCATCGGGGAGTTTATGCAATGGCAAGTAATGGGCGTATCTCGTATTTTTAAAACGAAAACTCAAAGTGTTTTTAAACAGTTCAAATAGACTGTCGCCTTCATTACCGCCTTCTGAAACGGTCACATACACTTCGGTATTTCTTAACGCATCGTAATCAACAGCTTCTTTCATTACCGTTTCAAACACTTCCATCGAGTAATACCCGCGGTCTGTATCCCACCGGTTTTTGCCGGTGGCTTTTTGGTTTTTCGGTAGATTGTTTTCAGGCATATGAAACCAAAAGTTTTTTGCGGCTTCAATGCCTTTAGACGCAACCGATGCGGCGTTTGCCGCACCAATAGATGTGCCTGAATAGGCTTGAACATCTTGTAAAATACCGAGTTCATCGAGTGCCACTAAGGCACCAATTTGATAGCAGCCTCTTGCGCCACCACCTGTTAAGCAAATACCAAGTTTATTTCCCATTTTTTCATCCCCTTAAAAAGTGTTACCATATCCATTCTATCATGGGCTCATGGTACCTGCAATATGATAAAAAGCGTTGAAAGATGAATTCGTTGTCTTAATCATGATACAATAACATTAAAGCGGTGGTGAATGGGAATGAAATATTTTGTATTAAGTGATATTCACAGTCATTATAAAGCATTAATCAATGCGTTAAACAATGCGGGTTTTGATGAAGCGAACCCGCTTCACAAGTGTATCATTATTGGGGATTTATTGGATCGTGGCGAAGACGCCCATGCGGTTCTTACGTATGTTATGAAGCTTGAAAAAAGTAATAAAGCCCTTGTCTTATTAGGAAATCACGATGATTTTTTGCTTGAGTTTTTGGCAGGAGATGATGCAAAGACTGCGTTTAATATTATGCATAATGGTTTTGGAGAAACGCTGGAATCTTTAAGCCA
>PWME01000120.1 GCA_003559235.1 Mollicutes bacterium
TCCGATCTTAAACGTTTACTCTGAAATTGCACCGCTTAAAGATGTGCTTTTACATCGCCCTGGGAAAGAACTTGATAATTTAACCCCCGCGTTGCTTGAAAAATTATTGTTTGATGATATTCCTTTTTTGGATGTCGCACGAGAAGAACATGACGCGTTTGCGAATGTATTAAGGTCGCACGGTGTTACTGTACACTATTTAACCGATTTGGTTGCAGAAGCGATTGAGGCGGCCCCGCACGCGGCATCTAATTTTATAGATCAGTTTATAGAGGATGCCCAGGTTAAATCCGAAGCGGTTAAAAAGGCCGTAAAAACGTATTTAGAATCCATGCAACCTTTAGCCATGGTAGAAACGATGATTGCAGGGATTAGAACAACCGAAATCGATGTGCCAAGACAAGACGCTATTATGGATTTATTGACGAGTGAGTATCCATTTCATACGGATCCGATGCCTAATATTTTGTTTCAACGTGATCCGTTCGCAACCATCGGATGCGGCATCGCATTAAACAAAATGTCTACCCGCACAAGGCATAGAGAAACGTTGTTTAGTGATTTTATTTTTACGCATCACCCACAGTTTGCGAATCAGATTAACCGTTATTATTCACGTAAAGATGCTTACAGCTTAGAAGGTGGCGACATTTTGGTTTTAAACGAAAAAACGCTCGCCATCGGCATCTCAAAGCGAAGTGACCCACGCGCCCTGCAACAATTAGCAGAAACGCTATTTGCGAGTGATGAACCGTTTGAGACCGTGCTCGCATTCAATATTCCAAAAACCCGTGCCTTCATGCATTTGGACACGGTATTTACCCAAATCGACGAGGGGATATTTACTGTCCATCCCGGGATTATGAAAAGCCTCACCGTATTTGAAATTACGAAAGCGCAAAAAGGCAGCGTCGTACAGAAAGTTGAAGCCCCGCTTGAAGTTATTCTTGAAAAGCACTTAGACCGTCCAATTGAATTGATTCCATGCGGTGGCGATGATGTTGTTCATAGCGAACGCGAACAGTGGAATGATGGTGCGAATACCCTCGCCATTGCGCCTGGTAAAGTGGTTGTTTATTCACGCAATGTGGTGACCAATGCACTGTTGAAATCAAAAGGCATTACCGTACTAGAGATTCCTTCTAGCGAACTTTCAAGAGGTCGCGGAGGACCGCGTTGTATGAGTATGCCACTATATAGAAATGCCAATGACTAGGAGGAAACGATGAACTTAAAAGGAAGAAATTTTGTTACGTTACTTGATTTCACACCCACTGAAATCCATTATTTATTAACCCTTTCAGAGAAACTGAAACATGAAAAAGCATCTGGTAAACCGCATCGCCATTTGGAAGGAAAAAATGTCGTCTTACTATTTCAAAAGGATTCCACAAGAACGCGTTGTGCGTTTGAAGTGGGTGCTCTTGACCTTGGGATGGGGGTTACCTACCTTGGCCCAAGTGGTTCACAAATGGGCACAAAAGAGTCAATCAAAGATACCGCACGTGTCTTAGGACGCTTGTATGATGGCATTGAGTTCCGTGGGTATTTGCATACCGATGTTGAACAGTTAGCAGCGCATGCGGGGGTTCCTGTTTGGAACGGGTTAACAGACATGTATCATCCAACCCAAATTTTGGCAGACTTTTTAACCGTTAAAGAGCATTTTGGAAAACTTGAAGGCATTCGTTTTACTTATGTTGGGGATGCGCGCAATAACATGGGCAATAGCTTAATGATTGGGGCAGCCAAAATGGGACTGAATTTCACCGCAGTTGCACCAAAAGACTTATGGCCTGAAGCGGCTTTGGTAGAACATTGTAAAACCATTGCCAAAGATACTGGCGCAACGATTACCTTAACGGAAGATGTGAATAAGGGTACTGAAGGTGCGCAAGTCGTTTACACTGACGTTTGGGTATCCATGGGAGAACCAAAAGATGTTTGGCATTCTCGCATTAAACAACTTAGTGATTATCAAGTCGATGAAGCCATGATGCAACGTGCCGCCGATGACGCCATTTTTATGCATTGTTTACCAGCATTTCATGGTATTGACACCGAAATGGGTATGCAAATTGCCAATGAGTTTGGGGAAGAACATCCTCGCGTGAAAAACGGTGAAATGGAAGTAACCGATGCGGTGATTGAATCTACGCAAAGCGTCGTTTTTGAAGAAGCTGAAAACCGCATGCATACCATTAAAGCCGTCATGCTTGCGACATTAGGCGATGACTATGAGTAGATATGTTGTATCGCTTGGTGGGAACGCGCTTGGCAATGATGCTGCCTCACAAAAAGCACTCGTAAAACAAGTCGCAGAACCCATCGTTAAACTTATTGAAGATGACCATGAAGTGGTCATTGTCCATGGCAATGGTCCGCAAGTAGGCATGATTAACCTCGCCTTTACAGAATCTTCATCAACCCCTGATATGCCGTTTCCTGAATGCGGGGCAATGAGCCAAGGATACATTGGATTTCATATCCAAAACGCCATTCAAAACCGTCTTGCAAAAAAGCAAAACGGCATGGCTGTAGCCGCACTTGTGACCCAAGTGCTTGTGGATAAAGATGACCCTAATTTTGCAAATCCAAGCAAACCCGTTGGGGCCTTTTATACAAAAGAAGAAGCGGAAGCATTACAAAAAGATAAAGGCTATATCATGAAAGAAGATAGCGGTCGCGGTTATCGCCGTGTGGTTGCTTCACCACGCCCTATTGACATTATTGAAAAGCCGATGATTACATCGTTATTAAAAGACAATCATGTTGTTATTTGTTCAGGGGGTGGCGGGATTCCCGTCATTCGAAAAGACAACCAATTAGAAGGCATTGCCGCGGTTATTGATAAAGACTACGCCAGTGCGAAGGTTGCTGAATTAATCGATGCCGATGTGTTAGTTATTTTGACAGCGGTTGACCATGTCTTTGTTGATTTTGGTAAACCAACAGAGCGCGCGCTAAAAACTGTGGATGTTAAAAGCCTTGAACCGATGCTAGAAAGTGATGTTTTTGGTGCAGGCAGTATGCATCCTAAAGTCAAAGCGTGCACGGATTTTGTACGTAAGAGCGGCAATACAGCGGTTATTTCATCGCTTGAAAAAGCGGTGGATGCCTTTGACAAAAAAATTGGTACAATTATCACCCCTTAAATCAAAAAAACTTCGCAAATGCGAAGTTTTATTATGGGGTGGTTTTTAGCTTGCCAACAAGCACTTCAATGCCGAGTGCAAGCACAATGATGATGATGGTCCACGATAACATCTGTGCACTATTGATGTCGAGTGAGCTTTCATATAAAGCAATGCCTACACCGTTAGCGGGTTGCATGATGAATTCTGCCATGATGAGTACTTTAAAGCCCAACCCAAAACTCTGTAATGTGGCGGTTTTAATATAGGGCGCACTCAGTGGTAAATAGATATGAAAAAAATGCGCAATAGGATGAAAAGGTTCTAACGTTACCGCATCAATCAATGAAGGGTCAATGTGCCTAACGCCTTGCTTGCTCGCTTCATAAAAAATTGGAAAAAGCATTAAAAACGCAATGACATAAAGCGCTGTTGAGGTTGCAAAGATAATCCATAAAATTACGATGACACTCGCGATCGGCAGCGTACGCAAACTTGAGACAATTGGATGTAAAAAGTAATCAACTGACAAAAACTTTCCAGCCAGCAAGCCTGTGAACACACCTGTTAACCCAGAAAGCATGGTCGCACTCAAAAGTCTCGCTAAGGACACGCCGATTGTTTCATAAGTCGTGCCTTTAGCAAGCATCGTGAATAATTCGTTGAAGACAGCGAGTGGTCTTGCAAAGGCAAGCGGATTATCAATGCTTCTAGCATAAACTGCCCAGGCTAATACAACCATGAGAACACTAAACGCCCCTAGTGTGAAACGTTTCATGGTTTATAGTAAAAACTTTCTTCGGGGAGAGCCCCCCCTATGATTGAAGGATCTTTTTCCATTAACACGGAGAAAAACCCGTTAATGTTCAAGAGTGCATCTTGCGCAGTTTTATACCGCAAACCACTGTTAGGTACAGACGCTTCTACCACATTAGGCGCAAATGGGTAATTGAGGGAAGCGGTTAGCGTCGCAAGTTCATCAGGGGAATCATTCGCAAAAGCAATGGCTTCTTCGAGCATTGATGCATAGTGCTCAATCACATCTTGTGGGGTGTTATTGTGCACAAAAACGCCTGCTTGCGGAAACGGTGGCATATCCATCATATCAACCCAAATATCCGTTAAATCTATACTATGAATCTCGTGTTCAGAACGCAGTGATGCTGTGGATAAAAAGGGTTCTGAGACCAAGGCAATTGCGTCGGGGTCATGAATAATGGTATTCATGGTTTCTTGTGTATTTCCTGAATAGCGTTCAATGGTCGGCGGTGTTTCAAAAGGGTAAACCTCAATGAGCGTTTCAAGCACAACACCCGGTGGCGCCCCTTTGCCAAACGCGATGATTGATGCGCCTTCGAGATCATCAAAGCTAGTGATAGTTTGTCCACTTGCAAGATGTACATTGCCTTCGGTAATGGTGGCAAGTAACGCATAATTCGCGCCCGCCCCGATCATTTTAGCACCTAAGGTTAGTGGCGCGATAATAAAATCGTCACTTTCACTACCAAACGATGCGACTAAAGGTTGAGGACCAGCGACACGTGCAATTGAAAAATCAAATGTATCGGTTCCTGCAGGACCTAATTCAATCACGGCTTGCGCCATGGCTGTTGAACCATTAGGCACAATAACCCGGTACACAGTCTTCTCGGTTCGCTCACTGCAAGCAAACAGTAGTAAAACCATCATTATTAGTGGTATGACCATTATTTTTTTCATTGAAATAATCATCCTTTTTCTGTTAGTATCAATGTTATGATATACTAAACTTAACAAAAAATGTGTAACCTATGTTACGGAGGTCACAAATGATTTTATCTTTGATAAAACAAAAAGCAATTAAACAGTATTGTTCATTGCCGTGTTCTTATGTGGCTGGATCAGCCGTGTTTCATGAAAATGACGTATGTGATCGCGTCGGTATCATTGTAGAAGGAGAAATTCTCATGAATCATTACACAGCTTATGGCGATGAAATTCAACTTTCTATATTAAATAAGGGCGATGTATTTGGGGATTTTTTGATTTTCTCGTCCCATCCATACTACCCTGGAAACTTGATTGCAAAAAGTGATACAGTTATTATAACGATTCCAAAAGAAGCGCTCGAAACACTTCTCATTACAAGCCCATCCTTCAGACACTATTTTTTACAAAACTTAAGTGAAAAAGCACTCACATTTAACCGTGATAATAAGATGTTGTCACAACCCACCTTGCATGCAAAACTAACTTATTGGATTGAAAGTGAAATGGTGAGGCAAAAAACTACGCAGGTTTATTACCATAATAAAACTACACTAGCAAAACATTTAAGAGTACGTCGTCCATCGCTATCACGGGAAATGTCGCGCTTAAAAAAAACTGGTAAAATAGGCTGTGATCAACACCGTGTTTGGTTAAAAGAAATGGACAAATAAAAAAAGTGGGCAAAAATCCTTGCAATGCCCATTTTTATTTGATAAGATATCAAAGGCTCTCTATGAGCATGGCTGTGAAGTGGGAGGTTGTTGACACACCGAAAAGCGTTGTCTTGATAAACGGCGTTGTCAAGCTAATTTCCATGGAGCAAGTCTATAAAGAATTGTAGGCGAAAGGAGGA
>PWME01000238.1 GCA_003559235.1 Mollicutes bacterium
AGCGTGTTCTGGAATTTACTTGGCCCGGGAGCTATCATACATCTTAACCAATCATCAGGCACATTTTTATCACTAAAATACTCCATTACAAAACCAGCCTCATTCATAAACCAAGAATAAGAACCATGAGGCTTGTAATACCGAATATGCTTCGCAAAGTCCATATTCTGATTTCGTTCAATTAGTGGATTACTAAAGCCTAATTCTGGCTTCCATTTTCTTAAAATACTCCCGTGGAAACCTGTCAAACATGGTACGCCCAACAAATCTGCTGTAAATTCAATAATTAGATCATAGTTAGGTGAAATCACTTCTATATAGGGTCTGCTTTTATCTAAAAATTTTAAAAGCTGCTCGAATAATTGCCTTATAGAAAATTCTATTTCCGGGTTAAATACAATTTTCTTTTCCAACTCTTTTTGTGGGATATGAAATGCGCTGATTGTAATTTCAAGTAATTCACTTAGAAGTATTGAACTTTCATTCAAAGGGTACTCTAACAGGAATTTCTCTAAATTGAATTTATTCCAGTCTTTATTTAGCTCTCCAATTTCTTTCTGAAAATTATCCCAGAATGTAATATCGCCTTGGCCCCACTGGGCATTAGGCTCAATATTTTCAAAATATTGTTTTGCTAAATAAGTCATGCTTGGAAAATTATTTTCCAACTCCAATTCAACTCCCGTAGCAATTGATGCACCACTTCCCAAGAAGATTGTTGGTACTTTATTATCAAGCACTGATTTATATAGCGTTTCAAATATATCCATGATTATACCCCAACCTCCCCCGAAATCAACTTCGGCAAAAGTGTATCTCGTAGCTCAGATAATTCCCGATTCATGAACACCTGGTTCATGATTTTACTATCAATCGGTTCTGCTATTCTGTGAAATTCATCAATAATATTATCATCAGGTGAAATTGTCTCCAAGGCCTTTAACTGATTTTGGTTAATTGAGCCGAATACTGTTCCTGTTGCTTCATAAGCTTCAATTTGTGCCTGTACTTGTTTCATTGCGTAGTAGGTATAGCTTGAACTCCCTGATTTATGTCGCAATGCAGAAAGCCCCCGTCCAATACAACAATCCTCAATCGCAATATTTAAATCACCTACCGGAGCCCTAACACTTAACAGTGTATCGCCTTTTTTAGCAAACCGTTTTGGTTCCGTACAGTAAACTCTTTGTGTTGGAAACCGAAAACCAAAATCTGTTCTGCCCTGATAAAACGGAGCACCTTCCCTCTCTTCATTGTATGAGCTTCCAGGTGGAGATTGGCCATTTACAATATTAAACTCTTTGCCAATCGTAGAGTAATCCCACCCCTTCGGCACCACTCCAATCTCACTCTCCACCAGTTCATCCGGGAAGAGTTGGGCGGTGCGGGTGAGGTGCTGGCGCTGCTCTTCGGTCATATTGGAGAGCTTTTGATCGAGGGCGGCTTCGATCTCGTCCCAGTCCATTTCAAAGGACCTGTCCTCCGAAACCTCCTGGTCTTTGTAGCCTTGGCGAAAAAGACTGGCGAAGGAGGAAACCCCTGCGATTTCCGCCATCGCCGCACGGTTGGGGTCGCGGCCGGCGGACCGGGCTTCGATTTTGGTATGGACGGGATCAAAATCCACAAACCAGCTCCTGAAGATCGCCTGCGCCATCGCCTCCAGCGTGTCGTTGGTTTGCCGGTTGAGATGGATTTTTTGGTCAAGGGTTTCAAGAATATCTGCTATCTCTAATTGTTTCTCATATTCTGGATAATAGATAGGAAGGTCAGACAAAAGCTTTGTATTTAAAGAAGGCATTGTTGCACCAACCGCAATACTCCTTACATATGCCTTAAAATTCTCCATTCCAAAGAAATGAGATAAATAAACAGGATCAATAACTTCTTGATTTACTCGAACCCGTAAACACCTTCCAGAAAAAAGCCATCCATCTTCACTTTCTCGAACTAAGGCTCGTCTATCAACTGAACCAACTCTTGAAAAAACTATATCACCTTCATGCATAACGTATTTAGACAACCTCTCTTTATCCTCATCCGAAACAAACGGAGTTTCAATATGAGAAATACGATTATCATCTAAATGTTCAACAGTAATTATTGGTGTTCCGGAGTCCACATAATCTTTTTTATGTAATAAGCTTCCAAATGGACCTGTCTGTACTCCATTTTCAGGAACACAAATATCTTCAAGTTTTGCCTTATTAAGTTCTCTTGAAATCTTTCCATATTCAGTATCAATAAACTCAGAACTCATCCTATACCCTCACTATCATCAAACAAATCCACTTTCCGTTTCAGCTCGTACCCTTCACTGTGGTGAATATATCCGGCATGTTGCAAACGCCCGATGATATAACCTATCGGCGTTCGGAATTTGTCGGCAAATGCCCTAATGTCATCATAGTCAGCATTTCCCAAATCCAGAATTTCCTGCAACTGTTTGTCTGGCAGTAACCATTTTACTGCAAACCGATTGGCTTCCTCCTCTTTTTCCTGATCGTTTTCTGCACCTTCCAAGTCTTCAAGGAAGATATCCTTCTTGCCGTGTAGCAAAATATGTCCCGCTTCATGAAAGAAGGTGAACCAAAAATGATCATCGGTTTTATGCCGTCCCGAAAGCTGAATGATAGGTACATTCTGATGCCAGCGGGTGGCTCCGCTAATGGGAGCTTTCGGTAAATTTGGCGTATACACCAGGGCAACTCCTGCTTCGGTGCAGATCTGTTTTAACTGCTTTTCAAACCCATCAGGCATTTCGTATGCCAGCTCTTTTACGGTTTCGAGTGAAGACCGGAATCTTTGCTTGTCAAATTCAGGTAGTTCCATTTTTTTTGCTTCAAGCTCTCCGATTCGAAGCCAGGCTGACAGAGCTTCAGGGTTTTTAGTATGAGCCAGTGATACCCGAAATGCCACGGAAACTTCTTTATCCAAATAAATTCTGTTCCACTCCTCCGGTGAAGCAATACCAAAAAATTTCAGAAGCGGCTCAACCAGTTTTGCACTGTTTCGTAAATCCGGAAGAAACCCCATTTTCTTAAGGTCACGCAGCGGAAACCGGGCTGCCCATTCCTTTTGTTTCTCAAGGGCTTCTTGTTGATCGATCTCATACAACTCCTGCCTGTACTCATTTTCACGGTTCATCCAAAAAGAGGCCGGGATATCAAGTACCTTCTCAAGCTGGTAGGCTGTTTCGGTAGTAATCGGTTCTCGTCCTTTTATGATGTCATTAATTTTCTCTTTTGGACGACCCATACGTTCCGCCAGCTCGTTCTGGTTCATCCCAATAAAATCGAGATGTTCCTGCAATGTATCTCCGGGCGGAGAAAGCAGTGATTTTGCGAGTTCGATTTTGTTGCTCATGTTCCTACCCATTTTCTTTAGTGATAATCTTCCACAGAGAGTATTTTTATTCTTGTCACCTGCTGCCAGTCTAAACCGCCGTCCTCTTTTTCCGGTATTGGAATATGATCCGGTTCAAAAACCAGCCTGTAATTTCCGGAAACATCAACCGCCAGTGATCCATCTTTATTACCGGTTAATTCATGACATCGGGCTGCAGGTAACTTTCTCAAATCAGCCAAAGTTTCAGCACCTGAGAGATCCTTCATGCGCTGATTTACTTTTTTTGCCATTACACCAAAGGCTTTATTCATTTTCTTTGGGTCTGTCAGTTGCTTTTCGAGTTTTTTACTCTTGTAGCTGATCTCCATGTTAAGTTACAAAATTATTAACGTAATTCGTTAATTAAAATTATACTATTTGTATTGACAAACATGTTAAAGAATCCTGATTTTCTTAACATGTTTTTGAAATTTGTTAATTGTGTTCCAAAATTGTTTACATATCGAATGTTCGATTGCTGACTTTTTGCTACTTATCAGATCCAGACCTGTCAGGTCTTCCTTCGTGCTCACACTTCATACCCCAACCCCGCTAAATTCTCTTTAATCTTCGCTTCCAAGGTTTCGCTCTCTTCAAATTGGGTTTTCAGACGGGCGGTCAGTTTCTCCATCTTTTCCGGAAAGGGAGTGCCGTCATCTTCGGTTTCGGGTGCGCCTACATATCGGCCGGGAGTGAGGACGTAATCGTTCTTTCTAATTTCTTCCAGTGTGGCAGATTTGCAATAGCCGGGAATGTCTTCGTATTCCTCGTCCCGCTGCCAGTTGTGGAAGGTTTCGGCAATACTTTTGATCTCTTTCTCTTTAAAGTCGCGTAGGACGCGGTCTTTCATGTACCCTTTTTCGCGGGCGTCTATGAAGAGGATTTTGTTTTGGCGGTTGGTTAGCTCCTTGCCCTCAACAACACCCCTCCCGGCTGAAGCCGTACTCCCCTCGAGGGGAGAATTCTTCTTGCCCTTATTCTTGGTGAGAAACCAGATACAGGCGGGAATTTGGGTATTGGTGAAGAGCTGTCCGGGCAGGGCGACCATGCACTCGACCAAATCGGATTCCAGTAATTTCTTCCGGATCTCGCCCTCACCGCTGGTGTTGGAGCTCATGGAGCCGTTGGCCAGCAGCAGTGCCATGCTTCCGTTGGGTGAGAGGTGGTAAAGCATGTGCTGCAGCCAGGCAAAGTTGGCATTGCCCTGTGGTGGAGTACCGTACTCCCAGCGCGGGTCATCGGCCAGCTTCTCATTCCACCAGTCCTTTACGTTAAAGGGCGGATTGGCCATCACAAAATCGGCACGGAGATCGGGGTGCTGGTCGTTGGTAAAGCTGTCGGCCGGTTGTTTGCCAAAATCGAAATCAATTCCCCGGATCGCCATATTCATCGCGGCCAGCCGCCAGGTAGTGGGGTTGCTCTCCTGTCCGTACACGCTGATTTGCCCGATTTTTCCACCATACTCTTCGATAAACTCTTCACTCTGCACAAAAAATCCACCCGAACCCATCGCCGGGTCATAGACTCGCCCCTCAAACGGCTGGAGCATCTGCACCATCAGCTTTACAATACTCTTTGGCGTGTAATACTGCCCGCCCTTTTTCCCTTCGGCAAGAGCAAACTGTCCGAGAAAATACTCATACACATGGCCCAGAATATCCTTGGAATTCATCTCCAACGTTTGCCCTTTATATTCTTTGGCAGTAAAGTTGGCATCGGAGAAGAGGTCGATCAGTTCACCCAATTTCTCCTGCGGGATCTGCTTCTGGGAGTAGGTCTTGTCGAGAATATCCTTCAGGTTGGAATTCTCTTTTTCAATGGCACGGTTCGCATCATCAATCAGACGCGCCACATTTTTAAATTCATAGGTTTCACCTTCCGGCAGTTCGATCACCGATCCGGCAGCCAGCTTGTTATTCTCTTTCAAAACTTCCCACCGGGCCAGCGGTGGTACCCAGAATACGTTCTTGGCCACATAATAATCACGAACCTCCAGCTCCTCTTCGATAAAAGACTCATACTCCTCATCGGCCATGTCGTCCTGCGGGATGTAGTAGTCATGATCGGGATCGCGGAACTGTTTCCGGAGTTCCTGCCTCCGCTCCTCGAACGCGTCAGATACATACTTCAAAAAGATGAGCCCCAGCACTACGTGCTTATAGACGGCGGCATCGAGGTTATTACGGAGCTTGTCGGCCGCGCTCCAGAGTTTTTTATCGAGATCTTTGAGGAATTCCTGTTCGGGGTTGTTCATGAATATAAGGTCGTTAGCGTTTCTCTTTGGTGGCTTAAGATAATAGAAGTTTTGAATTATCGAAGGGCGATTAACACAA
>PWME01000028.1 GCA_003559235.1 Mollicutes bacterium
ACCCGCACGTCGCACCGCATTGGGGAGCGCATGTCTGTTATTGTCACACGTCAAAATGATCCACAACGGTATAATGGGCGATTAATTCCACAAAAAGAGACCGTGCTCGAATCGGATGCGGCAATGATTCTCAAATACTTGCGAGACAACGGTGGACGGATGCTGTTTACGGATAAATCATCACCGGATAGTATTCTGAATACATTTCATATGAGTAAATCAGCGTTTAAGCGTGCCTTAGGAACGTTATACCGAATGCGCTGTGTAGAGTTAAAACATGATGAGACCATTTTACGGCTTGATGATTGCAAGTGAGGTTCCATTCATATATAATATAGTGTGATAAAAAGGAATGGTGAACGAATGGGAAGAAAGTTTGAAGTTAGAAAACAAGCAATGATGAAAACTGGATTACAAAAGAGCAAACTCTATTCGCGTTACGGCAAGGAGATTTATATTTGTGCTAAGCAAGGTGGCACAAACATTGACGCCAATTTTGCGTTAAAACATTTGATTGAGCGCGCTCGTAAAGAGGATGTTCCAAACGATGTTATTGAACGCAATATTGAAAAAGCAGCGGGTGGAAGTGGTGAAGATTTTACAGCGATTCGTTATGAAGGATTTGGTCCTGAAGGCTGCAACTATATTGTTGATACCTTAACCGATAATGTAAACCGCACGGTATCTGAGGTGCGTGCGTGTTTTACAAAAATCGATTCTAAGCTTGGCGTTAATGGTTCGGTTGAACATAGTTACCGCCATCAATCTATTGTACATATTACCGGGGTATCAGCAGATTTAGCGCTTGAAGCATTGTTAGATGCAGAGATTGATGTAGAAGATATTGATGAAGAAGATGACGGTGTGATTATTACAGGTGAAGGGTATGACCTTGATAAAATTGAAGCCGTTTTTCGGGCGATGAATAATGTTAGTATCATTGACTCTGAACGCGGATGGTATCCACTTGAAACCATTCGTTTAAATGAAGAAGCTAAATCGTTACACGAAACATTTCTCACGTGCATCAATGCACTCGATGATGTGCAAAATGTATACCATAATGTAGAAGATGAGTAAAAAAACTCTTCGGAGTTTTTTTATTGTGCATAAGGAAGTGACATCATGAAAAAGATTCTTTGGGTTACTATGAGTTATTATTTAATGCAAGGCATTATCCATAACCTTGGACATGTTGTAACCCCTGTTTATGTTTCAGAAGCTGGGATTCCACGCTATATGTTTGGTTTTTTCTTTTCGGCGATGAGCTTAGGCTTATTACTCGGTGCGCCTGTTTGGGGTGTGTTGGGCGAGGGGAGAAGAAAAAGACCTTTTATTGTGTTAGGGTTGATTGGTTACAGTATTGGTCAAGTGATGTTTGTTTGTTAGTACAAGTAATTTAGTATTCATGACATTTTTTAGATTCTTTTCAGGGTTCAGTGTATCGGCAACCATGACCTTAATGCTCGCGCATGTGATTCAAGTTGCTAGTGTGAAAGAACGCACCAAATATTTGTCGATTAGTGCTGCGTTTTTTGCATTGGGTACCACATTTGGTTATCAAATCGGTGGATGGCTTGGGGATATCTTTATTCTAGAAGTGTTTTACATTCAAGCTGTAACGAATTTGCTATATGCATTGTTTGTTTTTGTGACATTTAAAGAAATTGTATCAACAAAAATGCATCACCAAAGTTCCTTCTTGAACGGTTTTAAGGATGCCGCAAAACTTGATAAACCGCTGCTTATATTTTTGCTTGCATTGACATTAGCAACAACGGCAGCGACCAACGTACAACGATATCTCGATGCCTATGTAACCATCGATTTAGGGCGATCAACGAGTGCACTCGGTAGTTTAGTTTTGGTAACTGGGTTGGTCGGTATTTTTACTAATTTTGTGATTGTGCCAATGATAACGAAATTAAAAAAAGACTTTGCGTTTATGACGTGGTTACAAGTTGTTAGTGCGGTGGTCATTTTCTTTGTCTTCAGAAGTGAACAAATTATTGTGGCACTCTATACAGGGTACATGTTTTATATTGTTTTAAAATCGATTTATCAACCCCTCGAACAAAACTATATATCGTTGAATGCTAAAGATGACCGCTATAGTTCAATTATGGGTGTAAGGCAGGCGTTTTTTGCGCTAGGCATGGTACTTGGCCCATTAATGGCAGGATTTTTATATGATATTAATCCAATTTTAGTGTTTGATATTTCAGCCGCAATGTTTTTAGTGGCCTTTGTGCTGTTAGTCTTAACAAAAAAGGCGATGAAAAAACAAGGATTGCGTGTTCCAAAAACCGCAACCCATCAACTTGAACCGTCACACTATAAAGCATCACCTTAACGTGTAAAACAGGGTGGCATTTTTCGTGTCCGTAGCATAAATCAACTTGTTAAGGTGGGTGCGCTATGATATAATTCTTGCGAGGTGTGAGCATGAATATACCAAACCGATTGACCCTTTTTAGAATCTTAATTATACCGCTTATTGTGGTTTTATATTATGTCAAACCAGACCGTCATGAGTACGATATTTTTAATAGCATCATTGGTGGATTATTTATGATTGGTGCCGCAACGGATTTTCTTGATGGATATCTTGCACGTCGCGATAATCGAATCACAACCTTTGGAAAATTTCTCGATCCAATTGCCGATAAAATGCTTGTAATTACCGCGTTGTTGTTATTGGTTGATAGTGGTGTTGTACAAGTGTGGATTGTTATTGTCATATTATCTCGAGATTTTCTTGTCAACGGGGTTCGTTTACTCGCGGCAGGGGAAGGTCAAGTATTAGCGGCAGGAACCCTTGGGAAACTAAAAACAACGATAACGATGATTGCCATTATTTTATTACTCTTTTACGGACTTGATGAAATGTTGTTGCTGGGTGGTCTCGTATTAATTTATACTGGGGTATTCCTTACAATCATCTCAGGGGTTGAATACCTTTATAAAAATAAAGCTGTTATTTTACAGTCAAAATAATGAAAGAAACTGCACCCACTTAATCGTATTATAATGGGTGAACAGGAGGAATCGTAATGGCAAAAGATGATCGCAACAAAGCCCTTGATCAAGCGATGAAAGACATTGAAAAAGCACACGGTAAAGGTGCAGTCATGTTGCTTGGTAGTGAAGAGAGACGTAATTTAGAGAGTATTTCAAGTGGTTCAATAGGGTTGGATAAAGCATTAGGTATTGGTGGTTATCCCAAAGGACGGATCGTTGAAATTTATGGACCAGAGTCGTCTGGTAAAACCACGTTTGCATTGCATGCCATCGCTGAAGCACAAAAGCAAGGGAACTATGCGGCGTTTATTGATGCAGAACATGCCCTTGATCCAACCTATGCAAAAGCACTCGGTGTGGATATTGATAACTTAATTATTTCGCAACCTGACACGGGTGAACAAGCACTTGAAATTACTGAAGCCCTGATTCGTAGCAACGCGGTTGGCATTATTGTTATAGACAGTGTGGCTGCGTTGGTACCAGAAGCTGAGATTCGTGGCGAGATGGGCAGCAGTCATGTTGGCTTACAAGCACGGTTGATGTCTCAAGCCATGCGTAAGTTATCGGGTGCAATCAGTAAATCAAACACAGTTGCTGTTTTCATTAACCAAATCCGTGAAAAAGTTGGCATCATGTTTGGTAACCCTGAAACAACCCCTGGTGGTAGAGCGCTTAAATTTTATAGTAGTGTTCGTGTTGATATTCGTCGTGGCGAAACATTAAAAATTGGGACAGATGCCATCGGAAATCGTGCGAAAATTAAAGTGGTTAAAAACAAAGTAGCGCCGCCTTTTAAAACCGCGGAAGTTGACATTGTTTATGGCACTGGGATATCTAGAACGGGAGAAATCATTGACCTCGCTGTTGAGCATGAGCTCATAAAGAAAAGTGGTTCTTGGTTCTCTTATAACGATGAAAAGATTGGTCAAGGCCGAGAAAATGTGAAGACATATCTTGAAGAAAACACTGAATTACGTGATCAACTGTATGCATTGATTCGCGAAAAAGTCGGATTATAGAAAGTGGCGCAAGCCACTTTTTTTTGATTTATGTTAGAAATGATTGCTTCATAGTGATTGCAGACGTATACTTATAGTAAAGCGCTGCATCAAGCGCTAAAATACAATCAAGGAGATACGCATGCAATCATACACTTACAAAGTAGAGCGTTCTAATGTGTTTGATGAAACCATTGTTAAGGCAGTGATTGAACTTGATGCGCTTGTATACCCTGAAGACTTGCGTGGTGATACCTTAGGTGAGCGTGCTAGGTTTAAAAAAGATCCAACCGCATTTTTGTTGCTTAAAGCTAATGAACACATCGTTGGGTACTTTTGCTTTTTTCCTATTACAAAATTGTTGCAAGAAACGGTTTTTACAACGAGTAAGTTGGTTGATAACGACATTGGTCCTGACGATATTACACCCTATAAAAAGGGCGAAAAGCACATGCTTTTTATCATTTCCATTGTGGTTCATCCAAAACACCGCGGTGCCCCCTCAAAAATGCTTTTGGATGCGTTTTTTCAATCAGTAAAACATATGCACCAAACGCGTTATCCTATTGAAGGCATGGTTGCTTACGCAGTGAGTGGTAAAGGGTCTTCAACGCTTGAACGTTTTGGTTTTGGTAAGTATAAGACGGTTGAGCAAGGGTATACACTATACCATGCAACCATTGATGCGTTTTTAAAAGCAGGTGAACAGCATGGCTAAAAGTGATTTATTTATTATGATTCCTGCACATATTATTGACGCTGAACAAACGAAGATTAAGGCAAACAATCAAGTGATTCCACACGGTGTTGCCGCTCGTTTTAAAAAAGATATGGACCAAATATTTGATTATGAAGTTGTTGATCGTTTTGCAAAAACATGCAAAAGACATTATCTTGGTGCGTATACTTTTGTTGTGCTATCAGATGATTTCGATAACCCCGTTGAACTTGATACGGTAGAGGTTATGCTATTTGCGAATGTTATTGATCGCATTCAACTTGCCGCGGTAACCATTATGGTGATGGAATACGACAAAGATGTAACCGTGATTATGGATCAAGTGTCTAGAGAAAACATTATGATTCGTACGCAATGTGAAACGCTTGCTTTAGATGTATTTTTCGAAAAGGCGTTTGGATTAATCAAAAATGGCGAAGCGAAAATGTGTTTGGTGCAAGACGCTTGTGATGATGTAACCGAACGCATTTATCGACTTGCAGCTGAAACAAAAGCATCAAATGTTATGAAAGCACGCATCATGTCTAGAAAACTAGATTTTTACGCAAAGCACAACTTAGCGGTTTATGACAACAGTGAATTGTATGCTTCTGAAAGTGTCGTTTTACAATTGTATAAAGATTATGACAAATCTGAGCAAGACAAGATAACCCAAGAAGTATTTTTGGTATTTATTATCGAGCTTATTGTTTTTCAAATTAGTGCGCTCAATCGAACCAGCAAACAAATCTCGGATACACTTATTACCTCACATAATGCAAAATTGAAAACCGTTGAGGCATCGCGCGCACAATTTTCAAAAACCATGGCACTGTGGGATGTAAATATATTTCGGTACAATACTGCACAAACTGTTTATAACCGAATTGCAAAACGATTTGGCATAGATGGTCTGCTTGCGCATTATCGCAGTAATAGCCAAATGCTTGATGATTTAGTACATATAAAAAATACGCGCAGTGCTGTAAGGGAATCACGCATCTTGTTTGTCATTGCAATACTATTGTTTATTGGGGAGCTTTATCAATTAATAAAAGCGTTTATACAAGTCATCACAGAAGGAGGGTCGCTTGTGGGCGCTATTGGTTTTTTTGTGTCGGGCATATCAATTGTTTTTATTATTGTAATCATCGTGCTCATCTATTTTTTACGTCGTCGAAAGCCCTAATTAATATTTTTTTCTGAAACTGTTTTCAAGTTTTTTGTGTAAACAAAGCCCACCATGCCTAGTGAAACGCGTTTGGTGGGTTTTTCACATGGTTGCGTCAAGGGTTTTACATTGACTTTTTACGGAATTTTCATGTATAATATAACGGTACTCATTGATTTTCTACTTGTCTTTTTTTAAATAAAATAGTCTATTACACGTTAACAAATGAATAAGAAACGGAGGCGTTAATATGCCAAATGTTGCAATATTAATCATCTCCGGTTTGCTTTTGATTATTATCGGTGTGGTTGCTGGGGTAATTGCCCGCGCCATTATCGTCGAAAAAGGCTTTGAAAAAGCTCAGGCCCAAGCGAAAGAAGCTGTAGATGAAGCTGAAAAAACCGCTGAAAGGACCAAAAAAGAAACTCTTCTAGAAACCAAGCAAGAAATCCATAATTTACGCTTAGAGTTTGATAAAGATGTTAAAGAGCGTAAAAAAGAGGTTTCTGCTTTAGAGAACAAATTGTTTCAACGTGAACAAACGTTGGACAATCGTTCTGCTAATTTGGATAAGCGTGAACAAAATATCGATCGCAAAGAAGAGTCGATTGAGCAGAAGAAAAAAGCGCTTGACGAACAATCGAGCAAGCTGGACAACATGGTAGAAGAACAAAACCGACGACTGGAAGAAATCGCACAGACGTCGGCTGAAGAAGCCCGCGATTTGATCTTTGAAAGAGTAGAGAACGAAATGAGTCATGAAATTGCACAGTTCATTAAAGATGAAGAGGAAAAAGCAAAACTCGAAGTCGATAAAAAGGCAAAACATATCTTGGCGCATGCATTACAAAAATATGCCCAAGATGTCACGACCGAACGCACGGTGAGTGTTGTAAACTTGCCTAATGACGATATGAAAGGTCGTATTATCGGTAGAGAAGGTCGTAACATCCGTACCATTGAAGCGTTAACGGGTGTTGATTTAATTATTGATGACACCCCAGAAGCTGTCGTTTTATCAGGATTTGACCCAGTGCGCCGAGAAATCGCGAAAAAAGCCATTGAAAGTTTAGTAAGCGATGGTCGCATACATCCTGGACGCATTGAAGAAGTGGTTGAAAAATCTCGTCAAGACATTGATCGCTTCATTCGTGATAAGGGAGAAGAAGCTGTTTTTGAAGTAGGCATTGGTCGTGTGCATCCTGATTTAGTCAAACTGCTTGGTCGATTGCATTTTAGAACAAGCTATGGACAAAACGTATTAAGGCACTCGGTTGAATGTGCATTTCTAACAGGCAAAATGGCCGCAGAAATTGGTGAGGATGAAATTCTCGCTCGCCGTGCTGCATTACTACATGATATCGGTAAAGCCGCTGATCATGAAATTGAAGGATCGCATGTTGAAATTGGTGCTAATATCGCCAATCGCTACAAGGAACCGCTCGCGGTTGTGGATGCCATTTTATCGCATCATGGTGAACATGAGGCTAAAACTACGATTGCTGTATTGGTTGCCGCAGCAGATACGTTAAGTGCTGCAAGACCAGGAGCACGTAGTGAATCACTTGATTCATATATTAAACGCTTAGAACAGCTTGAAACGCTATCCAATGATTTTGAAGGTGTTGAACAAGCGTATGCTATTCAAGCAGGTCGTGAAGTTAGGGTAATTGTTAAACCCGACAAGATTGATGATGTTCGTTCGCATAAACTCGCGCGTGACATTAAACAAAACATTGAAGAGCAATTGTCTTATCCAGGTACGATTAAAGTCACCGTAATTCGCGAAACCAGAGCACAAGAAGTTGCGAAATAAACGATAAAGCCTTCCGCTTTGGAAGGCTTTGTCTTACTTGAGGTGTAAAATGGAATATTTTGATGTTTACGCGCGCGACGGTGAAAAACTCGATAAAGCAGTGCCGCGCGGGACGAAGCTCAAAGCGCATGAATACTTTCTTGTTGTACACATTTGGGTACACAATAATAATCACCAATATCTTGTTCAAAAACGGGCTAAAAAGACGGACCGTAATCCAGGACTTTGGGCAACGACAAGCGGGCTTGTTTTAAAAGATGAAAATCCATTAGAAGCCGCACGACGCGAACTTTATGAAGAACTTTCCATCGCGACAAGCAATGATGCGCTCTCGCTAGTAGATATTGTACGGACCGATGAAGGACCGTATCGAACGATTACGCATGTGTATCGTTTAAAGAAGGATGTTATCATTGAGCAACTTACATTAGAAACTGAAGAGGTCGCTCAAGTTCAATGGCTTTCACTTGAAAGGATTGAAATGATGGCGAATGATGGCTTGTTTTGGGATTATCGAAAACTTTTAAGGGATCCCGATTATTTTAAACGTTTGGAATGATGCGCTATGAAAATTGTATTTATCGGTGATATATACGGAAAATCCGGGCTTACTGCGTTGGCGCGGTTTTTGCCATCATTAAAACGGGACTATCCGCATCAGTTACTCATTGTGAACGGTGAAAACGTAGCGGATGGGTTAGGGATGCGTGAACAAGATTATAAAACGATTATGAAACATGGTGCACACGTAGTTACCCTTGGTAACCACGGGTTCTCTAAAAAGGAAATTTTCTCGTTTATTGATGAGGCAAACATTGTGCGCCCACTTAATTATCCTGAAGGGACTCCAGGAAAAGGGGTTTTCACAGTCAATGTGAATGGCACGCGCGTTGCGATTCTTTCAGTCATGGGCCGCATTTTTATGCATGATCCCTTAGACAGCCCTTTTACAGCACTTGATAAAGCTTTGCGTGAAGTGAAAGCTGATATTACGTTGGTCGATGTGCATGCTGAGGCAACGAGTGAAAAACTTGCCATTGCCCATCATCTTGATGGTCGCGTTGATGTTGTCGTAGGCACCCACACACATGTGCAAACCAATGATGCAATGCAACTACCCAAAGGAACCCTGTATATGACAGACGTCGGGATGACGGGTGTTAAGTATGGTATTTTGGGTGCTGACAAATCTATTGTATTAGAGAAGTTTAAAACTGGGCTTCCTTTGCGTTTAAAACCATCGGAAGACCGTATTTTACAAATCAATGGTGCGTATATTGATACAGATGCATCAACCATTGAGCCAATACACAAATCTGACCCACGGTGATATTCATGAAAAAAGATTATGGAAAATATTTCCGCCGCCCATCGCAACAAGCGGCTAGAAAACGGGTTAATCCATCGACTGAAACCATTGATTTCGATGTGAATCCCAATATTGAAAACCTCGGTAATGGAAAATATTACATGATTCAAACCTACGGTTGCCAAGGCAATGAAGCAGATAGCGAAACGATGCATGGTATTTTTCGTGCGCTTGGATTTACGTCGACGGATGATGCCCAATCAGCAGATGTTATTATTTTAAATACTTGTGCGATTCGCGAAAATGCTGAAAATCGTGTTTTTGGTGAACTAGGTCGACTGAAACAGTATAAAAAAACGAATCCAAATTTATTGCTTGGGGTTGCAGGATGTATGCCTCAAGAAGAGCATGTTGTGGATACATTACTCGAAAAATATCCCTATGTTGATTTAATTTTTGGGACGCATAATATTCATCAATTGCCTGCGTATATTGAAACCGCAATGTTAGCGAAAGAGCGCGTTATTGAGGTTTACAGTGAAGAAGGCGCAATTATCGAGAATTTGCCAAAGGCACGAGTTTATTCTCATAAGGCATTTGTCAATATTATGTATGGCTGTGATGAGTTTTGTACTTACTGTGTCGTTCCTTATACACGTGGAAAAGAGCGTTCACGCGCAAAGGTTCATATCGTCGAAGAAGTGCGTCAACTTGTAAAAGAAGGTTACAAAGAAGTTACATTACTTGGGCAAAACGTTAATGCGTACGGCCAGGATTTGCCTGACGTTGAAACGTTTGCTGCGTTGCTTGATGCCGTAGCGGACACTAACATTGCGAGAATACGTTTTACAACATCGCATCCAAGAGATTTTGATCAAGCAACCATCGACGTCATTGCTAAGCGTGATAATATCATGCCCCATATCCACTTACCAGTGCAGTCTGGCAATAATGATGTCCTTAAGAAGATGAATCGTAAATACACAAGGGAATCGTATTTAAGCCTCATCGAAATGATGCGTAAGTCAATGCCCGATTTATCATTAACAACCGATCTTATTGTTGGATTTCCTAAAGAAACAGACACCGCCTTTGAAGATACCTTAACGCTCGTTGAAGCTGCACAGTTTGAAGGTGCATTTACCTTTATTTTTTCGGCGCGTGAGGGAACGCCTGCAGCACGATATGAAGACACCGTTTCACATGAAGCAAAACGCGACCGATTAAAACGGTTAAATAAGGTCGTAAACACTGGTTACTTGCGTGGCCATAAGCGTTTTGAAGGGCAAGTTGTTAAGGTGTTGGTTGATGGTGAAAGCAAAAACGATTCAAGCATGCTATCAGGCTATACAGAACACCATAAACTCGTCAACTTTAAAGGGGCACATGATTTGATTGGAAAGATTGTACCGGTGTTCATTGAAGAAGCGAAAACATGGTCTATGCGAGGGGTGCTTTATGAAAACACTTGATGCTTTAGTCGATTACCTTAAAACCCGTGAAGATGTTCAAGCATTTCAAGCATTAGAAACAACGGTTTTAACGAACCCGAACTATAAAGATGCTTATCAAGATGTGTTGGCTTTACAAAAGCAACTTGTTCAAGCATCACATTATAATGCAACGGATCAACCCACGCTTCAAAACGCTTATCAACGCGCTTTAGATGCATTAAAATCAACCCCAGCGGTTGCGCAATATTTAGTTTTACAAGATGAACTTAACACCATGCTTAATCAAATTACGCAATTAATCGAAGCGGCACTTGCAAAACCTTTGGACCAATAACCCAGAAAAAACGCATGAAAACATGACCATGTAAAACACTGGGAAAGCGCATAGTCAAAACATTTCCATTGTATATTAAGCAAATGTGCGATATAATATCCCTATAATACATACAAGTTAGGATGTGGGTGGATGGCAAAGCTTAGTCAAGACGATACGATTAAAATCTATTCGAAAAAAATTCGAATTGATAAACTTGTCGAATCGTTTGAAGTTATTCCTTCAAGCGAAATAGTTAAGTACTTAGAAAACAAAGAAATATATATTCCCAATACGATTCATCGTGCACTCATCCGTAAAAACATCGCCCCAATTATTGCCAACGCTGATAATGATGATAAATTTTCTGATGAGATGCGCCACCGGTTGAAATGGTTTGACAATTTCACGATTTTTCAACTTGAACGGCTTGCGGAAAGTTATCGAATTAAAATTAATGTCGCACGCTACAAACGTGATTTTTGGGAAATAATCGTTCGCCACCGCAACGACTTAGGCATTAATAATTTAGAGTTTATTAAATTACAAAATTTAACATGGCGTTATCAAAAGCATCCGCAAGAATCGTATACGGCCATGATCGATACGTTATCAGCACTCTTTTTCGAACCACCAGGGTACTTCGAAGGGTGTCTCGTCGATCAAGCGAAAGAAGTATTGTTAAACTCAACAACCCTTACGGATATACGTGATTTAGGGAAGAAATATGACATTAATATTCCGCGTCGCATCAATAAAAAACAACTGGTTGAAATGATTTCACTCAAACTTGATTTAACAGAGTTTGAACAAGAGGAACTAAACCGCAAGTCTATTTTGCAAATTGAACGCTACGCCAAAGAACAACGCATCAATGTATCGATTGAGCTGCGTAAAGCAGATATGATTGAGTTTATTTTATTAAAACGCGAACATGTTGTTGAACAACATCATCGCGAAAGTTTAAAACTCTTCGACAGTATTGATATTGAATCATACATACATAAAGCACGTTTCGAAGAGATGACACACGCTTTTAATGTACGGAAAAAGAAAAAACGTCGCAACATTCGCAACTTAATTGTTGTTGCGATTATTGTCGCGACCGTTGCCTTGCTTATTTATTTAGAAGCCCTTACCTAATCGTAAGGTTTTCGGAGGTGGTCGTGTGCCTGAGGATAAATCGGTTTATACACCGATGTTGCAACAATATTTAACGATTAAAGAAAACTATGACGATGCCATCGTCTTTTTTCGGTTGGGTGACTTTTATGAAATGTTTTTTGAGGATGCCTATTTGGCAAGTCGCGAACTTGAAATTCAATTAACCGCACGCGATGGTGGTGCTAAAGAGCGTGTACCAATGTGTGGGGTTCCACATCATGCAGTTGACAGTTATTTAAACCGCCTTGTTGAAAAAGGATATAAAGTGGCCATTGCCGAACAAACCGAAGATGCCTCTCAAACCAAAAAACTTGTCAAACGCGATGTGACGCGCGTGGTTACACCTGGAACGAATATTGATGACGCCGAAGCGGCTGAACACCATATAGCAACGATTGGATTGAGTGAATATTTTTATACTTTAGCGTATGCCAATGTTGCAACGGGTATGCTTTATACGATGAAGTTTGTGAAAGATATGGGAACCTTAATGAGCGAGCTTGCTTCATTACCAATCAAAGAAATTGTTGTGTCACATGCAATTGATGTGGATTACATTAAAAGCTATGCCGACCGCGAAGGCATAACGATTTCTTTGCATGCTGAAACTGATATAGATCCAGTGTTCGATAAGCTTTATCAACACTTGCCAACACCATACGAACAAAAAACCGTTAAACGATTGCTAAGTTATATATTAAAAACACAAAAACGGGCCTTATTGCATATTAAAAAGGCTGAACGCATTGAAACTGCGTCAACGATGAAAATGGATGCCAATACCATTCGTAGTTTAGAATTGCTAAAAACCATGCGTCAGAACCAAAAGACAGGGTCATTATTTTGGTTGCTTGACAAAACCACAACGGCGATGGGGTCGCGCATGCTGAAACGGCAGCTTTTAAAACCACTGCTCGATATTGAACGGTTAAACACGCGCTATGATTTTGTGGATGAACTAAATAAAGAGTTTGTTATTGCGAGTGAATTGCGTGACTGTTTAAAAAATGTGTATGACCTTGAACGTATTGTCGGTCGCGTGGCTTATGGCAATGCTAACGCGAAAGACCTTGTACAGCTTAGACGCAGTTTAAGTGCGCTACCAGTCTTCAAAAAGCACCTTGAATCATTAAAAAACGCGTACGCCACGACACTTGCGGGCACACTTGACCCCCTTGAAACGTTGCATGAAGAGTTAGACAATGCCTTACAAGATGACGTTCCCCTCACCATTCGTGAGGGCGGCCTGATAAAAACAGGGTACGATGAAGACTTAGACGCATTACGCGATATCCATCTTGATGTCAAAACGTTTTTGGCAACGTTTGAAGCAGAGGAACGCGAAAAAACAGGCATTAAGAAACTAAAAATTGGCTATAATCGTGTATTTGGTTATTATATCGAAATACCTAAAGGACAAATACAAAACGTTAAAGACGATTTTGGTTATACACGCAAACAGACCTTAGCGAATGCTGAACGATACATTAACGAAACGCTCAAAGAAAAAGAACGCATCATATTAAGTAGTGAAGAAAAAAGTGTCAAATTGGAGTATGAGCTGTTCATTGCGCTGCGTGATACAGTAAAAAACCACATTGCTCCCTTACAAAAAAATGCTGAAATTATAAGTGAAGTGGATATGTTTTTAGCGTTTTCAGCGGTGAGTGAGAGGTACCAGTTTGTGCGACCAACCCTACATGAAGCACGCGCGATTAATATCAAAGAAAGTGTACATCCAGTTGTATCAACGATGCTAGAAGATGTGTTTGTTCCTAATGATATTGAGATGTCTGAAACCATTGATGTTGCTTTAATCACGGGTCCAAATATGAGTGGAAAATCAACATACATGCGGCAGTTAGCCGTTGTGGCAATTTTAGCGCAAATCGGTTCATTTGTCCCAGCAGAATCCGCCTCATTACCAGTTTTTGATCAATTGTTCACAAGGATTGGGGCAAGCGATGATTTGATTGGCGGTAAATCGACGTTTATGGTTGAAATGTCTGATGCGAATCATGCCATTCAAAATGCAACAGAAAAATCTTTAATCTTGTTTGATGAGATTGGGAGAGGTACCTCTACGTATGATGGCTTAGCCATTGCAAGAGCCATTATTGAATATATTCATGATCACATAGGATGTCGGTTAATGTTTTCGACCCATTATCATGAATTGACACAATTAGAATCAACACTAAAACGTTTTAAAAATATCCATGTTGCGGCTGAAGAAAAAGATGGTTCGATAACCTTCTTACACAAAGTAAAACCGGGCCGTGCTGATAAGTCTTATGGAATTAATGTTGCATCACTTGCTAAATTACCTGCGTCATTAATTGCCCGTAGCGAACAACTGCTAACATCACTAGAAAACAATCACAATACTGAGACGTATAATCTATTCACCATTGCTGAAGCCCCTGCACATAAAGCTTCAAAAACGTCTAATGAAGAAAATGTTCTTGTTGAGACCATTGATCAGTTAGACGTTGATGCGATGACACCTATTGAAGCGCTTAATACCTTATATCAATTGAAGCAACAACGCAAAAAACGGCAGTAAAAAAAGCAGGACCATTTCAGCGGTGAAATGGCCTGCTTTTATAATTTATTCGTCTAATGTATAAAACCGAACCACATCTTGCAACGCATAATCATCATCAATGGCATGTAAACTTAGTGCAACTCCAGAAACAACCACTAAGTCATCACCAATGCGTACGGCACGCCGTATATTATATCCATAATAAAGGAATGTATAAATATCATGACCAATTTCGCCGTATAAATCCATGTGAGTAATTTCTGCGCCAACAGTAATTGGGGTATCTTGTGATGGATCAACATCAAATATCATATAATCACTGATGTAATAGTAACGACCATCAAAATCTCCGTGTCTATACACGCTGAATGCGAAATAATCGCGCTCAGGTTCAATCAATAAAGCAAGATGGTTATGCAACGCTTCGCTAAAGTAGTAGCCATCATCGTTCCACAACACAAGCGGTGTGCCAATTTCTTGTGGGTCTTCAGGGTCAAGTGTGCTGTATAAAGATAACTTAATACCATCAACACCAATACCACTTGACTCATAGCCAATGCCTAGTACAATGCCTTCATCCCAGTTGTGCTGATAGGTTGAGAAACCAGTAATCTCAAGTTCTCCTGTAATGACAGGATTTGTTGGGTCGCTTAAATCAATAATGTAAAATGGGTCCATCAGCTCAAACGTAACCACTGTTGCTTGATCTCCATCAAAACGGGCTGAGCGAACGGTTTCACGCGGTTTACCAAGGCCTTCATCAATGAGCCCAACAACATCAAGTTCAGGGATTTCATTATCGTTTTTTTCAAACACGTACAAGCGGTTGACAACGTCGTCCCCCCATCCTTCTGTTGTTACCATTCTAAAGTACCCATTGTATTCATCCATCGAAAATTGATTGAGTACAGAACCTTTGTATGAACCGCTTCCGTCGTAATTTAGTGTTCCATCTTCTTGACGTTCATAAGCGATTAAAACGCCTTTGACATTCCATCTGAAATCATCCCAGTCAACATCCATGGTTTCGGTTGCAATATAAAGCCCATTTTTATTCATGTAATAATGGGTGCTCCAGCCAAATGAACCAAGAAATACTTCATAATCTAATGTTAATTCATCATCAAGCTTAAGCGAACCAATAATCGCCATGGAATGGCGTGTTAATCCGGGTAAGTATACAATGCTTTCATAATCAGGCATTATTGGATCGTCGCCAAGGCTAAGGGTTGGACGCATATCCGCTTCATCACGCATCGGTTGGTGGTTACTGACGAAATATAAGGTTTCATCAATCATGCGTGTCATTTGAAGATGGCCATCCACCGTAAAGGTGTCATGGTGTTCTAAAGTATCACGCCAATAAATCTCAACTACCGATTTACTGGCATACCATCCATAAAAGCGAGGCATGATCATAACATCGTCACCAGGGTAAGGTCCTGTAACATCTGTCGATTGGTTACTAATTGCAACGAAGAAACGGTCAGTAAGGTACAGTTCAGTATAATGCCCATAGGCATTGTTATCGATTGCAGTTTCAAAAACAATCTCAGCGGAGCCATCATTCACTTCAATGACAAACAAACGGTTACCACTTATGCTATAAACCCGATTGCCATCAGTTTTAATGATGTCGCCTTCATCGACCCCTTCAACTTGTACATTGGTCTCAGAATGGTCCTGCGTTTCACCTTCATCTACAAACCCATCTTGAGGCGCCCCAACGCTGTCATCCGTTGTAGATTCTTCAAGCATTCGGTAAGGGCTTTGATAATCATGATTAAACAGTTCAGAGAGTTCATTGCCATCTTTGATGCGCGAAAGCACTAAAGATGTTTCATCATTAATCGGGTCAGGGCTTGATTGCCCACACGCTCCAATAATAAATGCACTAAGCACAAAAAGGCAAATCAATAAACAACGTTTCATAAAATCCTCCTTCTTTCTTTGGAGAGTATTTATACACCTTCATTATATGGATTATTACCACTTTATTGCAAGTAAATTTGTTTAGGTTGCACGTCCATATGATTAAGGTGCGACAAACATAGGGTGAACATGATACAATAGTGCTAGTGAAATGGGTGATAATAATGCGTAAAATATATCAGTTAGATGAATCACTTGCCAACAAAATCGCGGCAGGCGAAGTTGTTGAAAATATGGCGAGTGTTGTCAAGGAACTATTAGAAAATGCGATTGATGCAAACAGTACAGTAATTGACATTGCATTAAAAGAGGCTGGATTTAAGTCTATTCGTGTTGTTGATAACGGTGATGGCATGGTTGAGGATGATGTTGCACTGGCGTTTAAACGCCACGCCACGAGTAAAATTCGTACTGAACACGATTTATTTCATATTGGCTCGTTAGGATTCCGAGGAGAAGCGTTACCATCGATAGCATCAGTCAGCCGTTTAACCATCGCATCTTCTGTCGACGGTGAAACTGGAAGAGAAATGACGATTGAACATGGAGACGTCATAGCTGATGGTGGCGCTAAAGCGCGTAAGGGGACAATGGTTCACGTAGAAAATTTATTCTATAATACACCAGCACGGTTAAAACATTTGAAGAGTGCGCAGCGCGAACTCGCGAATATTGTGGATTATGTCAATAAACTTGCTTTGAGTCGCCCTGATATTCGCTTTACGCTATCAAATGACGGTAAGACGTTGTTATCTACCGCGGGTGACGCAGATGAAAAGAAAATACTGGCACAATTATATGGTGTTGATGTCGCAAAAGCACTTTTACCGTTTACAAACAAAAACCGTTATTTTTCGGTCCATGGCTTTTTATGCAAGCCTACAATTATCCGTGCCGAACGAAGACATATTCACGTACTAGTGAACGGAAGAATCATCCGCAGCAACACTATTGTTAAAGCAGTTTTAGACGGTTACAAGGGCATGCTTCCGATGCGGAAATATCCCGTTATTTTGTTAAAAGTAGACGTTGATCCTTTGCTTGTTGATGTAAATATTCATCCACAAAAATTGGATATAAAGTTTACCGAATCAGCGTCTTTATACCAATTGATAACCCAAACCATTCAAGAGACGTTGCGCGATGTTGATCTTATTCCACATATTCAAGCGGCGCCACCTACACCAAAAAAAGATGCACAAACTACTATGGATTTTTATGAAGCAACGCGTAAACAACCAGCGCAAAGCATGACATCAACCGAAAATGAATCAATCCTACAAGCGAAAACCTTTCAAGATGAACCGAAGCGATTTCCTGATTTTGACTATATTGGTCAACTCTTTGCAACATACTTACTAATGCAGTCCGATGATGCTTTTTACATGATAGACCAACACGCTGCCGCTGAGCGCATCCGATATGAACACTACATTGAAGCAATGGGGAAAGACGATGGCAATACCCGTACGCTGCTTGTACCAAGAACGTTGCCTTATGCTTTGGCTGAACAATCCGGATTGCAAGCGATACTAGAAGCGCTCAATGCTTTTGGGATTAGCCTTGCGATGCACGAAGACAAAATTGAAATTATAGCGGTCCCTGAATATTTTCCTGAAGCCATGATAGAAACCTACACTGAAACTGTCATTGAAACGTTATTGAAAGAAAAAACTGCAAGTAAAGCCAGTTTGTTGGATGCTTTAGCAACGGATCTTGCTTGTAAGCACTCTATTCGCGCCCACCATTATTTACGGCGTGAAGAGGTTGATAAACTTGTTCACGATTTACGAAATGCCAACGATCCTTTTCACTGTCCACACGGTCGCCCAACGATTATTAAATACACAAAATCGGAACTCGAAAAATTGTTTGCAAGGATTCAATCATGATCGTTGTTATTGTAGGACCGACCGCGATTGGTAAAACACGTCTTGGCGTCGCAGTTGCCAAAGCCTTTAATACTGAGGTTATTTCTGGTGACAGCATGCAAATTTATCGCGACCTTGATATTGGAACCGCAAAAGTGACTGAAGCAGAAACAAATGGTGTTAAACATCATATGATTGATATTCTTGATGCTGATGCATCATTTAGTGTTGCGGATTATCAACGTGAAGTTCGCCATAAGATTGAACAGTTTAAGCAAAAACACAAACTGCCACTTATTGTTGGTGGGACAGGGTTTTATATTAAAACCGTATTGCATGACTTTGATTTTCGTGACGCTGCGCGTAATGAAAATTTTGCAAAACAGTATGACCATTTGGATAACACAACCGTACATGCAAAATTGGTCGCTTTTGATAGCCATGCTGCACAAAACGTTCATCCTAATAACCGTAAACGCGTTTTGCGGATGCTTGAAATGGCAATGCAAGGTGAAAAACCAAGTGACAAGCGCGCACAGGATAAGGCTGTGTATGACTACTTAATCATCGGGTTAACATGCGCGCGTAAAGTACTGCATACGCGCATTAATGCGCGTGTTGATTATATGGTTGCGAACGGTTTGATAGAAGAAGCACGCATGCTTTATGAAAAAGCACCGCATGCACAAAGTGCTATGGGGATTGGGTATAAGGAGTTGTTTGGCTATTTCGATGGTCGTTATTCCTTAGAAACCGCAATCGATGTTATTAAGCGTAATACAAGACAATTTGCAAAACGTCAATACACCTACTTCAACAATCAGTTTAACGTTCAGTGGTTTGATGTTGATTTAGAAGATTTTGGTAATACAATCGAATCTGTAATTGATGCCATGCGCAAAAAAATAAGAGATGAATAACACACGTTTTGACGCTTAACGTGTGTTATTTTTTTATGGGGTAAATATGTAATACATTAATGTTATTTGTAATACTAAATATAAAGGTAATAATGTAAACGCTTAATACGGTTAGAAGGTTTACAATAAGCGGTTTAATTAGTATAATTAGCTTGGTTATATCTCGCGTAAGGAGTCGAAAAATGAAAAATAAAATATTATCTATTGACACCCTTGATCAAGACAATATTCAAGCGTTAGATTTATACATTGATACGATGCAAGGGGATCAGGAAGAACAGTTGATTCATGTGCTCCATAAAGCGCAATCTCTATTCGGGTATTTGCCGCATAATTTGCAGCTTCATATTGCTCGAAAACTAGGGTTATCTGGCGCTAGGGTAAACGGCGTTGTTACCTTCTATTCTTTTTTTACTGAAGAACCCCAAGGAAAATACACAGTAAGTGTCTGCATGGGAACAGCATGCTTTGTCAAAGGTGCAGACAAAGTGTTAGATCGCATTTTGGCTTTAACGAAAACGGAGATTGGAAAAATGTCTGATGACGGTCTTTTCACCGTCAAAGATGTTCGCTGTATAGGGGCGTGTGGGCTTGCGCCAGTCGTAACGGTCAATGATAAAGTGTATGGCAATGTTAAAGTGAAAGAGGTTGACGATATTTTAAGAAAGTATAGAGGTTCTAGTGATGCGCATTGATTCGATGGATACATTACATGCAATGAAAAAAACGGCGCGTCAAACGTCATCGATTACGATGACACTTTACGTGTGTGGTGGCACGTCGTGTTTATCATCTGACAGTGATTTAATTGCAGAAATGCTTAAACAAACCATAGAAAAACTTAACTTGGATGTAACGGTCGCCGTGAAGCAAGTTGGCTGCATGCTTTTGTGTGGTGAAGGCCCCCTTTTAAGTATTGAACCGGATGGTATTACATACGTTAAAGTGAGACTTGAAGATGTAGATTCCATTGTGAATCAACATGTTAAAGACGGCAATGTGGTTGAATCACTTTTGTACAAATCATCAAACCAACACGTTTATGAAAAGTTAGAATCACTAGATTTTTATCAACGTCAACACCGTATCGCATTAAGAAATGTTGGTAAAATAAACCCCA